>JANTGU010000076.1 GCA_024762735.1 Bacteroidales bacterium
TGGACAAGCAAAATGGAAAACACTTTATTTGCGGGATTAAAGACCCATTGGCCGAAAATCCGTATCATTATGCCGGAAAGTTTGGCTTTGACTCGTCGAGCCTGCAGTTAAACTTTAAGGCTTACCTTTCGCTGGAAAAAGAAATGGTGCTGAAAAGAGCCACCATCCTGCTTCAGGATTTTCATCCCGACCGGATCGATTTATCAAACCAAATCCTATATTTAAAGGGAAGTTTCAGACAGACAGAAGCCGATTCGATGAAAGTCTTGCTGATGAACAGACCCGGAATCGACAGCATTGTTTTCGACAGCATCGTTTCTGGCAACACGGTAAAAGAGCAGCCCTCCACAAAGGTGGTCAAACAGAGCATCTTTAATATCGAACAGTACTATTTTGTATTCAAGTACAATTCACTCAAGCTTGACTCGCTGCAAAAAATAAAATTTACCGGACTTATCAAACACATCAAAAGTGTTTATGATTTTAATTTTAAAAACGATTCGGTACCGGTTATCATCGTAATAGCTCACACCAGCAAAGCGGGAAATGCCATCGCGAATAAGGTGGTGGCTTTTAACAGGGCTAAACAATTTATCGATTTGATGGTGGCATCAGGAATTCCTATGGAAACCCTTGTGCCGACAGTCAGTTATAAAGAAGAGGAGAAAGATGCCTACCCTGTAAGGTCGGTGTCGTTCAGGGTTAAATTTGTTAAACCGGAAGAGCTATGATTAAAAAGAAAATATGCATGCTAGGAGCTTTTGCCGTGGGCAAAACAAGTTTGGTGCAACGATATGTCAACAGTATTTTTTCGGAAAAGTACCAAACTACCATTGGCGTTAAGATCGACCAAAAGGTTGTCCGGGTTGGAGACACCGAAGTTAACCTGATGCTTTGGGACATTCATGGGGAGGACAACTATCAAAAAGTAAAACCCTCATACATCATGGGTGCCGCCGGATATTTCGTGGTGGTGGATGTGACACGAGAGGAGACACTTGAGGTGGGGCTACACCTGCAAAAGATGGCCGACCAAATGAGTAAGGGAGCACCTTTTATCGTGGTCATGAACAAGACAGACCTGCCCCGGTCGGAATGGTATATCAACGAATCGGCCATCAACGAACTTAAAGAGAATAGCTACGAAGTAATTCTCACCAGTGCCAAAGAGGGTACCGGTGTGGAAGAAGCTTTTTCACGATTAACACACTTAATGATAAACAAATAAACTCTCATGCTAAAGGATATCCCACAAAATGTTGTTGAATACCTGGTAGATAAAATTCCGCCTTATACCGGATTGCTCATGATAAAGGTTGATAGCCGGGGCATTGTGAAAAACTGGAAAGGGAACCCCGAAGAGTACCTTGGAGGTACCCTTGCGGTAAACGGTAGCATCGAAGAGCATGTGCCGGCACTCAGTGGCGTATGTCCCTTCGAACAGGGATCGGTAAAACTGACGAAAATTCAACTCAAAGATAAATATTGCGACATTCATGCGGTAAAGGAAAATGGCCACTATTGGATTATCTTCATCGACCAAACCCGTGAGGTTGACAGCCTTAAAGATTTGCTTCAAAGCATGAATGAAGAGCAACTGAAAAGCAGGGGAAATCTTAACACCGGTGCTGATGATTTGCCCTTTAGGCATCTGGATAAGCTCAATTTTGCCACCTTTTTACGTCATGACGATGGTGCCTTTAGTTTGCAGCCCAACATCCCGAAGTGGATTGCAAAACACCCTCTGTTTGAGGAGGCATCAGGAAGTATTGATCCCGTGGAGGCTTTTCCATTTCTGGAAGTCTTTATCCTGGAAGTAGAAACATTTTGGAACGAAAACAGGGAGAGCTATATTGTTTCGGAAACCTGGAGCGAAACATTTGCAGACAAAGATCACTATCTGCGAGCCTATGCCACCAACTTCAATCATCATAACTACCTGTTTTTAAAATCATTCATTCGCGAAGGTGTTGAAGAGCAAAACCTGCTGCAAGCATTTCGCGACAGCACCCTCGCTTTTGATAAACTTGCAAAAACGGAAAAGAAACTGAAAGAACTTTTGGCTTATAAAAACAAGTTTAACTCTATTATCTCCCACGATTTAAGAGCGCCCATTGCCGCGGTGCTGGGGGTGGTAAACGTGTTAACCACAGACGAAGAGGAGATTGGAAAACTTAACGAAGATTATCAGGAACTCATCTATGGTATTAAAGATGAGATGAACCGGCTGCTTGACTACAACAACAAGCTTTACCACTGGGCCAACCTGGAACTGGGAAACTTTAAACTGGAGCTTGAAAACATTGCATTGGATGAGATCGTTAAAATTGCATCGGAAACCGCACGTGAAAAGTGTCACGAAAAAAATATTAGCCTGCTTGTAGAGGCAGAGAAAAATATAAAAATACGGGTAGACAAAACCCTGTTTCTGCAAGCCCTAAACAACCTGCTATCCAATGCTATTAAATTTACACCGATGGGCCAAACCATTACGATAACGGCAAAAAAAGATAACAGGGAAGTTTCTGTTTCTGTTACCGATACCGGTGTTGGTATGGACGATAAGATGGTGAAAAATCTTTTTAAAGAATCAGACACCACCACCACAAGAGGCACCTCAGGTGAAAAGGGAACGGGGCTTGGCTTGGGTATCATTAAAAAAATTGTCGATGCTCATAAATTTCGGATAACGGTTAAGTCGAAACCGGGAGAAGGAACTGTTTTTACCATTCATATTCCTGAAACAAACCTGGTGTAAATCATGAACAGGCAAATAGTCCGTCTGGCCTTGCCTAACATCATTACCAACATTACGGTACCCCTTTTGGGTATTGTTGATTTAGCCCTGATGGGGCACCTCGACGATCCTGTTTACATTGGCGCCATCGCCCTGGGTAGCACCGTTTTTAATATTATCTACTCCAGCTTTTCATTCCTTAGGATGGGTAGCAGTGGCATGACTTCGCAAGCTTATGGTGCTGCCAAAAAAGAGGAAGTGTCGTTGGTTTTACAACGATCGCTCTTGCTAGGGATAGCATTGGCAATAGCCATAATTCTGTTGCAATATCCCATTCAGTGGGTCGCTTTTCAGTTGCTCGATGGAAATCAACATGTCAAGCTGTTGGCACGCCAATATTTTTATATTCGCATTTTGGCAGCCCCGGCCACGTTAGGATTGTATGCCTTTTACGGTTGGTACCTGGGCGTCCAAAATGCCATCATCCCCATGATATTAGCCATCGTGGTTAACGTGGTTAACATTGCTTTAAACTTTGTGTTCGTCTACTGGTTTGGGATGAAGTCGGATGGTGTGGCGTGGGCCAGTGTGATTGCCCAGTACAGCGGCTTGCTGCTGGCAGGAATCTTTTTCTACGCCAGGTACAAGCAGTATCATATCCGTTTTTCGTTGGGCCGCATCATTGAGACAAGATCCCTGAAGCGCTTTTTTGGCGTGAACAGCGACATATTTATCCGAACCATCATGCTATGGTTTGTGTTGGCATTTTTTACCAGCCGCTCTGCCAGGTCGGGCAACAACATACTGGCGGTTAACACGCTTTTGTTTCAACTATTCTATTTTTTCAGCTACTTTGCCGACGGATTTGCCTATGCTGCCGAGGCTCTGACAGGCAAAGCCAAGGGCGCCCGCAAGCTCGACGAGGTGAAAGCCGTCATCAAAGGGGTCTTCCGGTGGGGATGGGTTATTGCCCTTGCTTTTACCTTTATTTATGGTTTCGGGCTCAATCAAATCATGAAATTATTGTCCGATAATCAGCTTATCCTCAACATGGCCAAGCCCTATTATGTATGGATTGTCATCATGCCCCTTATCAGCATTGCAGCCTTTAACTGGGACGGGATTTTTATCGGGGCTACCGCTTCGCGTGCCATGCGTAATGTGAGCATCATTGTTTCGCTGCTTGTATTTCTGCCGGCTTACTATCTAACATACACGGCATGGGGAAATCATGGTTTGTGGTTTGCCTTCGACCTCTTTATGTTAATCAGGGGTTTGGGAATGTGGTACTATGCCAAAAAAGATGGGGTATTATGGTATGCCGGGGCTGTCTAAAATATCTTTAGCCATTAAATCCTGCTCAAAGCTGCCAGCACCGGTTCTTTTTCAGGATCTGCCAGACACGATTGCACTTTCTTTTGAAAATGATAACAGGTCATTTGACGGATGTGCATCTTTTTACTAATCTGATGGGAAGAGTAATCGGGAAGCTTGCAAACAAGCATGGCCATCTCGAAAGCCTGAATCATCGGGATTTTGCAACGATGAAAGGCTGTGTTGGCGGTGGCCGACTCTTCCTTCTTACACCGTGTACATCGGCGCGAATAAGGCGTCTTTCCCTTGCAATAATTGGTGTGGCCACATTTTTTACAAACAAACCCGTCTTTCCACTTTAAGTCGGCAAGAAACTTTAAACAAGCCTCTTCATCCTTAAACCGCTTCCGAAGATTCAGCACCAAATGTTCGTATTCTACCTTGATATCCGACATGTAAATGAAGTTTTGGCAAAAATAAATAAAATGTCATAGTGATATTAAAGCGCTATATAAAAATAATATGTATCTTTGCCCCCGTTTTAGGATAAAAATTTAACAAACAACTCAATATGAAGAAATTAAGCATTATTATGATTCTCTTTTTTGCCGCCAATTTAATGGCATGTTCCAACAGCAATGGAAGCGAAAAGGAGGGTAACCAGGCTAAAACAGAAGTATCGAATAATAACAACACCGGCAACGCTACTCCCGAGCATCTTACTTACGATGATTTTTTAAAAAAGGTATGGAACTTTGAAGCCAATCCTCAGGAATGGATATATGAAGGAGACGTTCCCTGTGTCATCGATTTTTACGCCACCTGGTGTGGTCCTTGTAAAAGAGTGGCTCCCATCATGGAGGATCTTGCTAAAGAATATGATGGCAAACTAAAGGTTTACAAAATTGACGTGGATCAGGAAAAGCAGCTAGCCTCTGTTTTCAGAGTAAGAAGTATCCCTTCTGTACTGTTTGTGCCTAAAAAAGGTAAACCGCAAATGCAAACCGGTGCCATGCCCCGCGATGCCTATTTTAAAGTTGTAAAAGAACAGTTGCTTGGCGAAAAAAGCGACAAAAAATAATAGTAAATAACCGAATTACAGATAACAAATATTAGAAATGGAACATTTAACGAAACAAACATTTTTTGAAAAGGTATTCAACTACGAAAAAAACCAGGAATGGAAATTTGAAGGTGAATTACCATGTATTATTGATTTTTATGCTGATTGGTGTCAGCCTTGTAAAATTGTAGCTCCTATCCTTGAAGAGCTGGCCGGTGAATACGAAGGCAAAATCAACATTTACAAAATTGACACAGAAGCCGAAGTTGAATTAGCAGGCGCTTTTGGTATCAAAAGTATCCCATCCATGCTGTTTTGTCCCAAAGACGGACAACCACAGATGGCTGTAGGTGCACTTCCTAAAGAGACCCTTATTCAGGCTATCAACGATGTGTTACTGAAATAAGCAACGTCGATAATTTTAAAAAAGGCCGTGGTAATCCATCACGGCCTTTTTTTATTTTTGCAGACCATGACAGCAAAACACGAAAAAACCCTGTTGCTACCCACGGCTTTTTTGGGTCCCGTGGAATATTTTTATTATTTAAACATGGCCGGCAGTGTCGTGATTGAACAACACGAAACCTGGCCTAAGCAAACCTATCGTAATCGCACGGTTATTGTTACCGATAAAGGAAGGCTGCCTCTCACGATACCGGTTAGTAAAATAGATGGTAATCATACCAAAACAAAACAGATGGTTGTTTCGTACCGTGAAGATTGGCCGGTAAAGCATTGGCGTTCGATCGAAACGGCTTATCAAAACTCGCCCTATTTCCTGTACTACTCCGACAAGCTTAAAGAACTGTTTTTTTCCAACGAACGAAGTTTGATTGCGTTAAATGCAGCCCTGACCAACACGGTTTGTGAAATGATGGGCATAAAAACCGATATACAGTATAGCAGGGAGTTTGTAAAGGTTACTAAAGAAGATGTTGTAGATTTGCGATACAAGCTTTCTCCCAAACAGCCATCTACCATCGCCGTATTTCCCGAGTATACCCAGGTGTTTTTCGACAAACAACCCTTTACTCCCAATGCCGGTATTTTAGACCTGCTATTTTGCCTGGGACCCGAAAGCAGCAGCTATTTGAGTGGCTTGAAACATATTCAATAAAACAATCTATCTTTGCCTTAAATTAAAAAGAAACTGATGGCGAATAAACCCTTGATATTAATAACAAATGATGACGGATACGAAGCCGATGGCTATCGCTTATTGATTGATTTAATGAAAACTCTGGGAGATGTGGTGGCCATCTCTACCCTGGAGAGCACTTCCGCCATGGGGCATGCCGTAACCATGAACCAGCCCCTTCGACTCAAAACGATATCTGAAGTGCCCGGGTTTACCGAGTATATTTCCAATGGTACACCGGCCGATAATATTAAGTTAGGGAAGCACTTATTGTTAGACAGGATGCCTGATCTGGTGGTGTCAGGGATTAACCATGGTTCCAACGCCGCCATCAATATCATCTATTCGGGTACCATGGCCGCAGCCCTGGAAGGTGCTATGGACGGGATTCCGGCCATTGGCTTTTCCCTGGCTGAATATGGCCAGCATCCTGATTTTAGTCATGTTTCGGAGTTTGTCCTGAAAATAACAGAAAAAGTTTTAAAGGATGCTCTTCCCAAAGGCATCGCGCTGAATGTAAACTTTCCTAAAAAGAGTGCCGATCCGGTCAAGGGTATTAAAACTGCCCGTCAGGCAAAAGCCGTCTGGAAAGAGACCTATGAAGAGCGAATCGATCCGTTTGGAAGAAAGTATTACTGGATGTCAGGCGTATTTTTGGATGGCGATCAACGGGTTGATACCGATGAAAAGGCTCTGGCCGAGAACTACGTGGCCGTGGTACCGGTACAGTGCGACTTTACTGCCCGTGAACTGTTGGATACATTAACTTTTTAGTCATGCTGAATAAAGATAACTATTGGGTTGGCCTTGTCGTTGGAGTGGCAGCAACGGTGATATTTTACGGGGTTTTGTATGGCGCTAACCTTTTGGTGATACATGGGCTGGGAAGGCCGATGGTTCGTAAATCGCACTATTTGATTTTGTTATCCGTCGTTCCAAACCTACTTTTATTACGCTATTATCTTGGCCGGAAGAAGTTTACGAAAACGGGGCTGTCGATTTTAACATTAACCATCCTTTTTGTGCTGCTCTACTTTTTTAACTATTTCCAAAATCCGCAGTAAAAGTGAAGTATTATCTTATTGCCGGTGAAGCTTCGGGCGATTTGCACGCCTCCAACCTGATGAAAGCCATCAGACAAAAGGATGCAAGTGCCGAGTTTAGGTTTTGGGGAGGTGATCTGATGCAGGCGCAGGGCGGTGCGTTGGTTAAGCATTATCGTGACCTTGCCTTTATGGGGTTTGTGGAGGTGGCGGCAAATTTGAAAACCATACTGGGAAACATTTCATTTTGTAAAAAAGACATTGAATCGTGGAACCCTGATGTGTTGGTGCTGGTAGATTACCCCGGCTTTAATTTACGGATAGCCAAGTTTGCCCATGCCAAGGGAATTAAAGTGGCTTATTATATATCCCCCAAGGTTTGGGCATGGAAAAAGGGGAGGGTTAAAACGATTAAAAAGGTGGTTGATAAGATGCTGGTGATTTTTCCGTTCGAGAAGGCATTTTATAGAGACTATGATATGGAGGTCGATTTTGTAGGAAATCCTTTGCTAGATGCTTTGCAGGAGGAGCAGTACGAATCGAAGGAGGCATTTCGTAGAAAGTTTAACCTTTCGGATAAACCTATCATTGCTCTTTTGCCAGGAAGCCGTAAACAGGAAGTTTCCCGCATGCTTTCCGTGATGTTACAGGTAGTGCCTCTTTTTCAAGATTACCAATTCGTGGTTGCCGGTGTGCCGTCGTTGGGTTTGGAGTTTTACGAAAAGTACTTAGATGGTAGTTCGGTAAAGGTGGTTTTCCGGCAAACACATCAAATTGTACATCATGCCGAGGCTGCTTTGGTGACCTCGGGAACGGCTACCCTTGAAACTGCCTTAATCGGTACGCCTCAAGCAGTTTGTTATAAAGCCAATGCCATTTCGTACCAAATAGCCAAACGGGTTATCAAAGTCAAATACATTTCGCTGGTCAACCTTATCATGGATAAGCCGGTGGTAAAAGAATTAATCCAGAACGATCTTAATGTCCGGCTGCTAAGCGCAGAACTAAACCTCCTTTTGAACAACAAAGCGCATCGAAACCAACAGCTTTCCGATTACGAGCAACTAAAACAACTGCTGGGAAACAGCGGCGCTTCTGCCAGGGCTGCGGAAGTTATCCTTAGCCTGACTGAACAAGGATCTGGATAATTAAGAACCATTACTGTCAATTATTCTCTTGTTTGCGCGCTTTATCGCAACACCCGCTTAAAGCATGGATAATCAGAACTAAAATTTCATTTTTGAGTGTTGGAAGCCAAATCTTCAGATTAGTAGAAAATATTGATTTGAGCAGTATCGTATCCAGACACCAGAGTGATTGTTATTACAAGGCATATAACTACTATCATCAGTTTGCACTCTGGACACAAAAGCACGTATATTTCGTTACCAGATTAAAAAAAAATGCCGTTTATAAAGTAATAGAGGTTAAGCGGAAACTTCAATTACGAAAGGTTTGTTATCAGGACGAAAGAAACCGGTACTATGAGTTTTTAACAAATAACTTCGAGATAACAGTAGAGGAAGTAGCATTCCTTTACAAGAAACGATGGGGTATAGAGTTATTGTTCAAGAAAATGAAACAGAATTTTCAGTTGCACTATTTTTATGGAGAA
>JANTGU010000077.1 GCA_024762735.1 Bacteroidales bacterium
GCTGACCGAACTGCTTGGTGGCGATCAGGGGTTTGATGCAAAACTGGATGAGCTGTTTAGCACCGATTCCAGGCTTACCGGGCGAACACAATCGGACATTACAGGATTAATTGGTCAATACGCTCATGGTAACGAGCCCAGTCACAACATGGCTTACCTTTATAACTTTGCGGGGAAACCCTGGAAAACACAGCAGGTGGTTCATCACATCACCGGGAAACTCTATAAAAATGCTCCCGACGGGCTGGCAGGCAACGAAGACTGTGGACAAATGTCGGCATGGTACGTGCTCAGCGCCATGGGGTTCTATCCCGTGACACCGGGAACAGATGAATATGTATTGGGAACTCCTGTTTTTGACACCGTACAAATCCACCTGGAAAACGGTAACACCTTTAGCGTGATTGCTCACCACCCATCGTCTGACCACTATTACATTCAAAGTGCGACACTGAATGGGAAGCCCTATACCAGGTCATTCATCACCCAGGACATGATTTTGAACGGTGGCACGCTGGTATTTGAAATGGGGAAAGAACCCAACAAGCTGTGGGGCAGCAAAGAGGGTGACAGACCGCACCGTAAAATAACCGACCACCTGATTACTCCCGTGCCTGTTTTTGAAGCTTCTTCAAAAGTATTTTCTGATACTATGCTTGTCGCTTTAGCTGATTTGGACGATGATGCTTCAATATCGCTTAGCCAAAACGGCCATTCCTGGTTTAATTACAAAAAGCCGGTTGAAATACAAACTACCTCAAGCTTCAAAGCTTATGCTGAAAAAGACGGCATCAAAAGTTTCATGGATGAAGCTTCCTATTTCAAGATTCCTGAAAACAGAAAAGTTACGCTTAAAACCCGTTACAGCAAGCAATACACGGGCGGTGGCGATAACGCGCTGATCAACACCATCCGTGGCGGTTCAGACTTTAGAACCGGAAATTGGCAGGGCTATGAGGGCGCTGATTTGGATGCTGTGATTGATTTAGGAAAAGTGCAAAAAGTCAACCAAATGGGAATAGGCTTTCTGCAAGATCAAAATTCGTGGATATTCATGCCCTTAAAGGTCTCTTTTGAAACCTCGTTGGACGGAAAAACCTTTGAACCCGCAGGAACAGTAACCAACCGGGTTGATGAGCATCAACAGGGAGGCATTACCAAAGACTTTGTTTTAAAGCACGTGAATAAAAAGGTTCGATATATTCGGGTAATCGCCAAGAACCGTGCTGTTTGCCCCAAGTGGCACAAAGGTTACCCCCATCCCGCGTGGATATTTACCGATGAATTTTGGGTAAAATAATTCTATTCAAAATCAATCTCCATCTGTTGGATTTCATCGGGTGAGTCGGGAGGATTTTTTTTGCCGGCCGAAGGACTTTTTTTCACCTGCTTCTTTTCCTGCTTTGGCTCATCTACAACAGGAGGCAGATCATCAAACAGGGGTATATCGGGCGTTTCAGGTTCAGGCTCTTTAGTCTCTTTAGTCCCTTTTTCATCCACAACTTCTGCTTCGTCAGCTAACGCCTCAACCTCACCGTCTTCGGCTTCAACCGTCTCTTCCGGAAACTCGTAGGGTATAGGGTCAATCAGTTTTATTTTTCTAATATCCTTATTACTTAATCGTTTTCCTTTAGCCCTGTAACTTTTTACCGCGATAAAATCCGCCAGCAACACCACTTCCATTTCGTTACCATCTTTTTTTATCAGCTCCATCTCGATGCGCGGCAGATAATCAAGCGAAAACAAAATCAATTCCGAACCTTTGCTATCAGGAATAAAGCTGTACTTATTGTTAATGGTTGTTGCAGCATCAATGCCAAACCGTTTAACATAGTAACGGTTTTGCGTACCATCAAGGTAAATAACTGATATAATCTTCCGGGCATCAAACTTTTCGATATGAACCATATTGTCGTCGAAATGCGTCTGAAGATCAAACGAAGTCAGCTTAAACTCACCGGTGGAAAGAATGGTGAGAATTTTATCATCCCCCTTGAAGGCACCCAGATAGGTACCGCGCTCGCTGGTGTTAAGCCGGCGCACGGTGTCGTCGTACCAAATATCGCGGGCAGCAAGGGTAGAAACACCCTCTTCACGTTTTGCAATATTCTTGATGGGATTTTTACTCAAAGTGTTACCGCGAGAGGAGCGCCCCTTGATGGCCAGCTCACTAAAATCAAAATCAAAATGAAGCTTCTTCAACTTGGGACGCGGACGCAGGTTAATTTTAACCACCTCCGCTTCCCCGTTAGGGTTGGCCGTAAAATAAACCACTTTAGAACCTTCCGTTCCCTGCGTAAGATCATACTCCCGTTCTCTGGTAACGCCTTTGACAGCAAACCGTTTAACAAAATAGTTACCGCGTTTTCCATCCCGGTAGATCATGTTGTAGATGGTGCGGTCATCGTTCTTTTTAAATACTGCCACATGAATGATTCCCGTACCGACAAACAGCTTGGCCGCCACCTTTACCACTTGAAAAGTGCCATTATCGCGAAAAACAATAATGTCATCAATGTCAGAACAGTCGGTAACAAATTCATCTTTTTTAAGCGACGTACCCACAAAACCTTCCTCACGATTCACATACAGCTTTTGGTTGGCCACGGCTACCATGTTGGCATTGATGGTATCGAAACTTCTAATCTCGGTTTTTCGCTCACGTCCCTTGCCGTATTTCTTTTTAATCTGTGTGAAGTAGTTGATGGTATAATCGATAAGATGATCCAGATGGTTTTGCACCTCTTCCATCTCCGCCTCGATAGCCTTAATCTGCTCTTCCGCTTTAAAGGCGTTGTATTTAGAGATACGCTTGATTTTAATCTCGGTCAGCCGGATAATATCATCCTTAACCACTTCCCGCCGTAATAACTTTTTAAAGGGCTCAAGTCCCTTGTCGATGGTAGTGATGACGCAATCCCACGTTTCGCATTTTTCAATTTTGAGGTAGATACGGTTTTCGATGAATATCTTTTCCAACGAGTAGTTATGCCACTGATGAAGCAGTTCCTGCATCCTGATTTCCAGCTCCATCTTGTGAAGCGCCAGCGTGTGATCGGTATTAAACTTAAGAATTTCCTTGACCGATAGAAATTCAGGCTTGTCCTTGGCAATTACACATGAGTTGGGCGAAATAGAGACCTCACAGTTGGTAAAAGCGTACAGGGCATCAATGGTTTGATCGGGCGACACATTGCTGGCAAGGTGAATCACAATTTCAACATGCTCGGCCGTGTTATCGTCAATCTTTTTAATTTTAATCTTCCCTTTATCGTTGGCCGCCACGATGGAATCAATTAACGAGCTGGTGTTGGTGGTAAAGGGAATTTCGGTAATCACCAGTGTTTTTTTATCTTGATGGTGGATTCTGGCTCTCAGTTTTATTTTACCCCCTCTTAGCCCCTCGTTATATTTGGAAAAGTCAGCCAATCCACCGGTTTGAAAATCGGGAAAAAGGTCAAAGTCCTTGCCTTTTAAATAGCGAATGGAAGCATCGATAAGCTCGTTAAAGTTATGCGGTAAGATTTTTGATGCAAGGCCCACCGCGATTCCTTCGACGCCTTGTGCCAGCAACAAGGGAAATTTTACCGGCAGTGAAACAGGTTCTTTGTTACGGCCATCATACGAAAGCTTCCACTGGGTCGTTTTCGGGTTAAACACCACCTCTTTGGCAAATTTCGACAAGCGGGCTTCAATATAACGGGGAGCGGCGGCACTATCGCCGGTAAGGATATTACCCCAGTTTCCCTGGGTTTCAATCAGCAAATCTTTTTGTCCGAGTTGCACCAGCGCATCGCCAATAGAGGCATCCCCGTGCGGGTGAAACTGCATGGTGTGCCCTATGATGTTGGCCACCTTGTTAAAGCGGCTGTCGTCGAGGCGGTACATGGCATGCAGGATGCGGCGCTGAACCGGTTTCAATCCATCGTTAATATCAGGAACAGCACGCTCCAGAATTACATACGATGCATAATCAAGAAACCAGTTTTTATACATTCCGCTCAAGTGCAGCGTGCGGCTTCCCTCCTCCCGGGTCTCCTCCTTCGGTTGCTCTTTCAATCCTTCTAATTCATCCATGTTGCCCATACTAAATATACTTCTTAAACTATTTCCACCAACGCAGTATCAACACTTCTGCCAGCAATAACAAGGCTGCGAAGATAATAAATAGCTTCCAAAATTGAGCGCCTTTTTGCTGTTGGTTAATAACTTCTCGCACATTGTTCATTTTTCCGTCTAATACCGTGTAGTGTTTCAGCGGTCCCTTTTGCAGCACGCTGTCAAGCTTTTGCCGGTTAAAAAAGTGCATGTCCGACTCCCTTCGGCTGTAGTTAAAAGCCAGCAAGGTGGCCACGGTATCATTTTTTATCACCTGGTAAATACCATCGCGAGCAATTCCATCGTGAAGCTGCAGGATGGTTCTTCCGGCTTGCCGGAGTTGTCCGGGAATAAAACGATAGTCGCCATGCTGCTGTCTGATTTCAACTGCATTATCATCCTCATAAGCAGTATTTAATGGCAGCATCACCTGCTCATCATCACCCATAAAATAAAACAGGCGACTCTTTTTATCGGTCGTGATGGCCAATCCATACATCACGGAAGCAAACAACGGGTTAAACGCGAAATCAGTAACTTGTTTGGCCACCGGAGCCGTTAACAGGTACAACGAGCCATTGCCCTCTTTTTTGCGAACCAGAAAAACATCGCCATTTAACAGCGTTAACAAACTCACCGCCCCGGAAGTGGCGCCACGCTGCATGGGAAAATGAAAATTAACCATGGGCAAGGCGGCATTTTCAGGAATGCGGTGAATCCCCTCCTTAAACAGTTCATCGGAAACTTTAACCCCTGTAACCCTTGTGACGGCAGTATCACCCTTGAGAAAACTTCCCGCCTTCCAAAGCTTTAAAAAGTGGTTATCGGCGTCAAGATCACCCTCGCGGGAAGGGACAAACAGCAGGTTGCCTCCCTGGTGCACAAACCGGGTCAAAGCATCAGCCAATCCGCTGGTAACCTCGGGTAACTCATCCAAAATAATGAGTGAATAATTGGAAAAGACCGTGGGGTTAAGTTGCAGATAAGATGTTGCATCCCAGGCAAAAATACTATCCGACCGGTAAAAGGCTGCCATATATTGATTGGGGTTACCGTCATATATATCGAGTATTTTAATCCGACTACTCACCTGAAAAGCAAAGTAGAGATTATCGTCGAATGTAACAGGATAATCTTCGATGGTTAGCTTTCCGGCTTGCCAGCCACTGTTCCGGGTGGTAAACGACAAGGGCACCTCGATGGTTTTAAAAGCCGGCAAATCAACTCCGGCCACAGCGCGTTGGACATCATCAATCTCCAGCGTGAGCAACACCTTTTCGTAGGAGGCAGCCGAAGTATTTACCAGCACCACCTTCATTTCAGCCTGTTTGCCCGGCAGCACCAACGGCTTGGTAAAATAACACGAATCGATATAAATATTTTTGTTCTGAACCTCTTCCAACGGAAAAAAGTAGTAATCATCTGTGCTGTCGATGGCAAAGTGGTTGAAGTCAGCACTGTTTTGCTGAAAATCGGAAAACCAATACGAGTCCACCCCTTTTAGCTTACCCAGCAGTTTGTGCTGACGTTGATTAACCGACGACAACATTCTTGTGGCAGGAGTTACTTTAAGCTGGTCAATCTGCTTGAGCATTTCATCGCTGCCCAACAGTTGTTTTCCCGAAGAAAAATCGTTGGTTTGAAGCAGGTAACGCTGATCCCGTCCTGAATGCGTGGTCAAACTTCGCACCAGCTCACGGGCGTTTTCAAACAGCATGCCGCGCTCCCCTTCGGCCATCATGCTAAAGGAGTTATCAATATATACCGCCATCACCTTGGTGTTGATGTTTTTGCTTCTGCTGTTGAGCCTGGGGTTTGCAAAGGCCAACACGACAAATGCCATCGCTCCCATTCTAAGCAGCAAAACCACCAAATGCTTCAGCTTGTTTTGCTTGCGGGTTTGCCGGGTAATATTCTTCAAAAACTCAATATTGCTGAATGGCAACTTACGGTAACGCCTGAAGTTAAACAGGTGAATGATGATTGGAATCAGCAGCGCCAGCAGCCCCCACAATATTTCGGGATGGATAAAATACATAGACTATTTTGGTAAAGATGCAAAAGTAAAGATTTTGATGACATGGGGAGGTCGCAAGGGGGAGAAGTTGCGAGGGGGAGAAGTTATGAGGGAGCAAAGTTGAGGAAGAGCGAGGGGAAACGGGAAATGAGTAAATGCTTAAATGAGTGAATGCTTAAATGCGTAAATGTATGGAGTAATGGAGGAATGGGAGAATGTATTGAATAGACGAAGAAAAGGCAGAATAGGTGGCATGGTTGTTGTAAATTTTTGGAGCGAACGTTCATTTCCATTTTTATTAATTTATCATTAAACATCTATCAAAATGAAAAAATTACTTTTAGTTGTAACTGTTATTTTCATGTCGAACCTGGCCATGTCGCAAGAGGTGGTCAAACAAAAAGAAGTAGGATTGGCATTTTACGATTTAGGCAATTTAAGCAATCTCGGAATAACCTATAAAACTGGAACCAACCGAGCTATGTGGCGCTTCACCACGCTTTTTGCAAATGGTGATAACGCTATCCAAACAACAGACAGCATCACGGGAAACAATTCAAGATTAGGATTTGGCGTTAAATTCGGAAGGGAATACCGCAAAGAGATTGCTAATAATTTTGAGTTAAGATATGGCGCTGATATATTCTACAACTTTTCGCATGGGGCATACAATACTGAAAGTGATTACACGAATAGCCAGGACATATCTGTTGAACAAACCAATCATGTAGGCGGTATAAACCTTATACTCGGTTTTAACTACGTTATAAAACAACACTTTGTAATTGGTATTGAAATGCTGCCTTCTGTTAGCTATAAATACATAAAGCGAATCGATGGTTTAGATACAGCGCATGAGGTAACAACTAAATCTACCGGTTTTAGCTGGGGACTGTCGAACAATTCAGTGTTGGTTTCGTTGGCCTACAGGTTCTAGGAAGCGAGGGAGCGAAGTGGCGAGGGGAAGAAGTTGAGAGGAAATTGCAATATTTTATTGATACTATCTATAAAAACCGGGACTCCTATCGCAACACGATGAGCGGCTTGACTACAGAAAGCCCTGCCATATTTAATTGCAGGTAATAAATTCCATTGGGTAAGCCTTGGGTATTAATTGCTGTTTCATATTTTCCCGGTGTTTTGATTTCATTGATTAGCAACTGTTTCTCGTTGCCCGTCAAATCAATCAACCTCATTGAAACTCTATCCCTTTTTGAAACAGAGTACTTTATTGTAGCAGCAACGAAAACAGGATTTGGAGATACCGTTAAAGCAGGTTCAGCCGTGTGGCTGATCACCGAATTGGGTAATTTCATGATTAATATTGTACCCTGATCGCCCACAGCTACAGCAAGGTTTTCATCATACACGAACACATCGTTCAAACACTCGGTGGTTCCTGAAATTTGTTTTGTCCAGCCCAGCAAATAGTTGTTCATGAACAGAATGGTTCCGCTGTCGCCCACGGCCCACACTTTATCAGTACCCGGCGCACCCCAAACAGCATGCAGGTCTGCTTGCACCGTCGTGCTCATATCGCTGTGCTGATACCACCTGTTAACAGTGTAAAAAGCAAACCCACCATTGCCCACGGCCACGCCTTGCTGGTCGCCAAAATTATAGACAGCATGGATGTCAACAGAAGGAAATGAAACATTCATGCCCCATGTATTTCCCCCATCATTGGTGGAGTAAAAAGCACCACCGGTACCTACCATATTTCCATTAGTTTCATCTCTGAAGTTAACATCCAAAAACGAGGAGCCCATGATGAGAGGCATCATAGTTTTTCCCCAGGTAAGACCACCATCGGCAGTAACTCTGGCAGCATTTTTACCATCGAACGTTCCGGTGACACAGCCATAATCCGGATTTGAAAAAGCCAAAGCATTACCTGTATCTAGACTATCCAGCGTAACCGATTGCCACGAAACACCATCATTGGTGGTAAAAACCGTAACGATTCCCGAACTGCTAACCATGGCTCCGTTTACGCTGTCGGCAAAACAGATATCAGTAAACGAATAACCGGAAAACGAGTTAATGGACCAGTTGCTGCCGCCATCATTGGTGGTTAGCAATGTTCCTACGTCAGATACAATGTAAAAATGGCTGGTGTCCGTTATCCATACCGATTGAAAATTTTCGTTAACGGGAGATGACAGGGGCATCCACTGAGCTTGTGCAAAAACAGTTACGGAAATCACTATTCCCAGCAGTACAAGAATTATTCGCGGTTTCATAATCGTAAGGATTTAATAAAACAATCACAACATCCGATAAATATACAAATATTGGAAGGCTGAAGCAAATTTTTTTCAGTGGAAACCAGCTAATAAAATATTAAGAAGAGGGGAATATCAACGGGAGGATTTTGAGAAAAGACCCAAAAGCGCATTTTTAACCTCCACCACATCCGACCATACTGGCACTAGCTCCATGAATCGCACGCCGGTCTGTTTTTTAAAAATATAATAGTTGTAAACCAAAGCCACCAAATAACTTACCGAAACAGCCCCGGCAGCACCCAGGAAACCATAAAGAGGAATCAGGATAATGGCCAGCACTAACACTACTGCAAAACCCACAATATTGGCATAAAGATTTATCCTGGGATTTCCCATCCCGCTAAAAAAATGAGCCAACACGGCATTGGCAGCCAAGGCGAACACTCCTGGAGCCAACAACAGAATAACCGGCTTAACCCCGGCAAAATCAGCTCCTAAAGCCCATACATACACCGACACCGGAAACAGTAAGATAAACACCAGCCCC
>JANTGU010000078.1 GCA_024762735.1 Bacteroidales bacterium
TTCATTTCATTTTATCAAACAGCGCATGAGCAACACACCCGACGATATTACCCTGACCAAACCCGTTTTAGAAACGGTAGCCATTGCACAGGAGTTCTGCAACTACCTTGAAACTTGCGAATCCAATTCTACCAAGGGCATCATGGAATTTATGCACAGGATGCTTCCGCTGCTCTATTTGAAAGGAACATTTTTGCCTACGGTAGAGGTTGAATACCCGGAGGCCAACGAGCGTTTTGTAACCCAGGAGCAGTGGGAAAATATTTTTACCATGCTGCGCGATAAGTTTGGACGCGATGATGAATACTGGATCATCAACACCGACCTGCTCAACGAAAACGAATCCGTTAAAGCCAGCATGGCTGAAAATCTGGCTGACATTTACCAGGACATGAAAGATTTTGTACTCCTCTTTAAAAAAAACACCCACGCCAGCCGGCAAAACGCCACGGCAGAATGCAACCTGCTTTTCAAAACCCACTGGGGTTTTAGCATTGGCAACCTCATTCCAAAAATTCACTACTTCCTGTACGAAAACGCCGGCGACCCACCCCCTTTTGAGCAGACGCTGGACTACTTATAACTAAACGCGGCCAGACACCGGAAGTGCGACATATTCCAGAAAAATTATCAGGAATTTGTATCTTTGTAACAAGGTGTACAAAATCAAACCATATTACCTGCTGCTTCTGCTGACGATGTTGCTTGTCAGTGTCGGTTGCTTAAAATCAAACAAGCCCGGGATTCCCGAACCCGTCCGGCGAGTCATTAACCAAGCGGAACTCCATAAAGTAGCTTTTTTAAACGCGATGGTCTCCTATGATAATCCGGAAGACTCGTTAAAGCTAAAGGCTCTTTACTACCTGATCGCCAACATGGGCAGCCATTACGAAATCACCTACAAAATTTCAGACTCCACCGGAAAACGCTACACCATTCCCATAGCTGACTATCCCGATTACCAAACCCTGAAAAAACATCTTAGGTTGTTGAAAGAAAAAGACAGTTCCTTAAAGGTTATGCACGACACCATCCTGCTGGACATTAAAACCGTTAGCTCACAACTGCTAACCACCAACACCGACACTGCTTTCAAAAGCTGGGCAAACCCGTTGTACAACCAAAACATCTATTCGTTCAATGATTTCTGCCAATACATCCTTCCCTACCGGGTTGCCAACGAAAAAGCAGAGCCATTCCGGCATTTTTTCAGGAGCAGGTACAGCGATAAAATCTTCAACCTCCTGCATCCCTCTCAGGTTAACCCGGTGTCGCTTACCAGCAGAATCCATCAGTTGGTAGTTAATGATGTGCACTTTGATAAGCGGTATGAGATTCATTATAATTACCCTGATTTGAACGAGATTGCCTCTGCTCACAAGGGAAATTATCGCGACATCGCCCTTTACGAGGTGAAGGCTTTCAGAAGTTTTGGCATAGCTTCTACCATGGACTACACACCCTATTTTGCCGACAGTTCAGGAGGTTACTTTTGGCCCGCAGTAATGGTTTCAGGACAACACTTTATCCCGGTTTTATATCCCGGCTTTTCTACCGACTACCTCACCAAACCCGGCAAAATTAGCAAGGTGTATCGCCGCATATACTCCGATGACACCACCTCTTTATTCAGGATTAAAAAAATGAGTGAACACACCCCGGCATTTCTGGGCCAGTTTAACTACGATGATGTTACCGACGAGTATGTCCCTACGGCCAACATCAACGTAACATTGACCGACACTGCCCGCTACGCCTACCTGGCCGTTTTCAATGGCGGATCATGGCATCCCGTGCAGTGGAGCAATTCACAAAATCAATTACAAACTCATTTTTCCAAGATGGGGGTTGATATCCTTTATCTCCCGATGATAGTCAGAAACGAGCGTACCCTCCCGGCAGGACAGCCATTTTTGCTTGAAAAAGATGGAACCGTTAAGGTGCTTGACGGGCAAACTAACAAACCCGCGAAAAAACACATCTTATCCCTGATTTCGCCGCATCAATTTCTTCAGCCCAACCAAACCTATTTTTTGTATCAATGGAATAATAGCCAATGGCAAAAAATTAAAAGTGCTCATTCCGGAAACAAGGGAACCCTAAACACATCACTAAAACCTTACACGCTGTACCTGATCTCACAAGAAAATTCTGCTAAATGGTTTGATGACGAACGGCCGTTTATCGTAAAAAACAGCACCATTCACTTCTACTAAAAGCTACTTTTTCAAGTCATGGGTGAGTGATATCCTGACATTATCTTTGTAAACCACCACAAAAGCATCGAAAACACCTTTGCTGCGAACCACGTTGCTGTATCGCAACGCATCATGATAATTCCTGAAATACCCGATAGAATAACGGTACACACCGTTTTGGAAATTCTCGTGGATATCATCTGTCAGGCCATATTTCTTTTTAAACAAATTGATATCCGGTAGCCGGGTGCGCTTAGCCAGTATCTGAACCCGGTAAACGATTCCCTCAGTAGAATGCGCAGCGTAAACACTTTTGGTAACAGGCTTCGGCACCGCTTTAAGTTTTGCAGGAGGCTGAACGGGGCCGGTATGTTTGATGGAGGAAAAATGCTCGGGAGTTTTTTGAGTATAGTTATACGACGATCTTGGTTCCAGCGGCTTGGAAGGCTTTTGGTCACACCCACACGCTTTTACCTTAGACTTAAACTTGTAGTTTATGTAATATGCTACTCCAACCGTTGTAGTAAAAGATTGATCGTAAGCAAAACCATCGCTCCATACATCCTGATAATCGTTTAACACAGTGCGCAGGTTCCCTTCCACATTCACCGCCCAGTTTGGCGCCACCTTGATGTTTATACCCACCCCAATAGGCACGATAAGTCCTGAACTTTTGTATTTTACCCCTCCGTACGAGAGACCGCTTTTATAAACAAACCCCGTGTCGTAATCGTACAAGGTAGTATTCCAAAAGGCCATTCCCAGTCCCAAAGTTGCGTACACTGAAAAGGATCTGTTTTCTTTAAAGCCCCAAAAAAGAGTATTCAAATCAACATAACCATTGGTATTGATATCGAAGCTGCCACCGGTAAGTTCAAAGTTAACGGCCTCGCCAATTCCGTTCACCAACTTGGTGCTTTTAAGTCCTACATACTGAAGATTCATGCCCACGCCAAAGGCCGGAGAAAGCATTTTCCTGCCTGAAATCCCTGTAGTAAAACCCAACTCCCCGCTAAATTTCTGAAAGTAACCTTTGTTGGAAGCGTCGCCATAAAACTGCGAATAGCCCATGTTAAAGCTGGTCACCCAGTTGTCCTGAAACAGGTAAACATCATTATTCAGTTGCTGAGCATAACCCTTAGCCCAAAAAATCAACGAAAACAAAAGCAGGCTGAGTTTTACTAATCGGGCACAACGATATTTATTTTTTCTTAATATCATTCTCCTCTTCTTGGCAAAACTTTGTAATATAATCGTGCGCGGGGCCAAAGCCCATTTCCAATGCTTTTTTCCAGTCACGGCAAGCCCCATCCAGGTCATCCATAAAATATTTTGCCACCCCGCGGTTGTAATAATTCTTCGTCCAATCGGCATAATCCAAAATGGTTTTTGGCTTTAACTCCAACGCCTTATCGTAATCGCCAATGGCATCGTTGAACAGATGCATCTTGCTTCGGGCGTTGCCCAGATAGGAATAAATCAGAAAGTTTTGCACGTCAGGATTGATGGACAACGACTTAACAAAAAGCTCGATGGCACTGGGATAGTCACCCATCTGATATTTTAACACCCCTTGATTATAATAACTCAGGTACAAGCTATCGGCAGTATCCACCACGGGTTTAATAGGGATAAAGTACTCTTCGGCATCACGAATAAACGATTTAAAGACATGAAGCGGCACTTCGTAAAACGACCTGTCGAATAGTTTGTCCCAGTTGTCAGGGGCGGTAAAATAACTCACCAAGTAATCTTTTCGAAAGGTTTTGATAAGCTTGAATCGCACCACCTCCTTATCGCCGTTCTTGATTGGAAAAACAGCAAATGCCAGGTTCCAGTCATTTACGCTTTCGCCATACATGATCCGCTGCACATCAGCAACAATCATATCTTCCTCACGTTTAGGGTCGTAATTTTTAATGGTGCCCCGGGCAAACGCGTTCAGGTTGATCGCGTATTTTTTATTAAAAGGTATCTCTTTGGGGAGAATCTGTGACAGCAACTCACTGTTAAAAACATAGTAATCAAGTGACTCGAAATCCTTCCAATTTTCGTGCAAAATAGGAAACTCATACACCCCGTCATGATACTTTTTGATGAGCACGTTGTATTGCTTATCCTTGATCATTATTTTTCTTAGCTCGAGGGAGATGAAATTATCCAAACCCAACTTACGGTTGGGGTCGTTGCTCTTGTTTGTTTTATCGTCGGTAAACGGGATCCGGTTGGGCGACGAAACCCATTTGCCATTATTCTGCACAGCCCAACCCGTGGCTTTGGTAATGGATGACTGTACCGGACTAAGAATATTATAATTGACCAATTGATCCTGATCATCACAATTATCACTTTGTTGTGCCCTTAATAGTGGCGGCATAAGCCACAATATCACAGCCAAAATAAATGTAACAACCTGAAAATGTTTCATGTTCATAAGTAATCTTTAAAAATCCGCCGATAGGTCACCATAAATGTACACTATTAAATCAACCGGCCTACTTAATAACGCAATAAAATTACAACTTTTTTTCACTTATAATAATTTATTGCCTTTAAGTTGTCTAAAGTTTAGATGCCACACCCGCTTCAAAAAACAGAAATATCATCATCAGACTCAACGAACCCCTCTCTTAAACCAATCATAAATCCCATTCAAAACAACGGTTTATGCTTCCAATGCCTTTTTGGCGACAGCCATGGCCTCATCAATTCCATCGGCATTTTTACCGCCTGCCGTGGCCAGGTGTGGTTGTCCGCCGCCGCCACCCCGGATGGCTTTGGCAGCTTCACGGATCATATTACCGGCATGATACCCATTCTTCACCATTGCATCCGAAAGGGCAATGACCAGGTTCACTTTCTCGTTTTCCGTCAGGGCAAGCACAATCAATACTCGATCGGCTTTAGCCCGGAGCTGATTGGCCAGCTTTTTTGCGCTGTTAACATCCAAATCAACCCTGGCACCTACAAACAAGGCATCACCCACTTTTTCAGCTTTATTCATCAGGCTGTCAGCCAGGTCGGCACTTTTTTCTGTCAGCAATTTCTCTATTTCTTTATGAAGCTTCGCATTCTCCTCCAAAAGGTTTGAAACAGCATTTACCACGTTATTGGCATTTTTAAACTGTCCTTTGATGGCCTTAAGCAAATCCATTTGATCGTTCACAAACTTCTCGGCATTTTTGCCCGTGACAGCTTCTATACGACGTACGCCGGCAGCAATACCACTTTCCGACACAATTTTAAACAGCCCGATCTGCCCGGTTGCTTTTACATGCGTACCTCCACACAACTCCACGGAGTAGTTGGGGTCGAAGGTTACCACCCGGACTTTATCGCCATATTTTTCACCAAACAGAGCCATGGCTCCCATGGCTTTGGCCTCTTCGATGGCCACATCCTGTTTGATATCCCCTGTAAGGTTTTCGCGGATTTTATTGTTCACAATATCCTCCACCTGCCTGATTTCTTCATCACTCATTTTAGAAAAATGAGAAAAGTCAAAACGCAGCCTGTCGGGTGACACCAACGATCCTTTTTGCTCGACATGAGCACCTAAAACCTTACGAAGTGCAGCATGCATCAGGTGTGTTGCACTATGATTATTGGCCGTTAAGGTTCTTTTTTCGGCATTTACCTTTGCCAGATAAACAGAGTGGACATCTTTAGGCTCTTTATCAACCAGATGGACAATCAGGTTGTTTTCTTTTTTGGTATCCACCACGCGAAGTGTTTCGGATTCCGAAATCAGTTCACCGGTATCACCCACCTGGCCGCCCGATTCGGCATAAAACGGCGTTTTGTTCAACACCACTTCAAATATGGTTTTCTTTTTAGTGGCCACTTTCCTGTATTTTACAATATTGGCTTGTGCTTCAAGCGAATCGTAACCCACAAAGGTTGTTTCCACGTCAGTCATCAGCTCAATCCAGTCATCCGCATTTTTAACCGCTGCCTTACGCGACCGCTCCTTTTGTTGCTGTAGTCCTTTTTCAAAGCCCTCCATATCCACACTTACCCCCTTTTCCGATGCCATCAGGTTGGTAAGGTCAATGGGAAAGCCAAAGGTATCAAAAAGCTCAAAAGCAAAATCACCATCAATCTCTTTGGCATCAGGATGATCCTTAAAATAGGTCTCAAATTTTCTTATGCCCTGTGCCAGCGTTCGCAAAAAGGCCGCTTCTTCTTCCTTGATAACCTGTTCAATCAAAGTCTTTTGTGAAACCAGCTCACCAAAAACCTCACCCATCTGCTCGGCCAGCAGCGAAACCAGCTTAAACATAAAGGGTTCATCAAAACCCAGGAAAGTGTAGCCATAACGTACGGCTCGTCGTAAAATACGGCGAATCACGTAGCCGGCGCCTGTGTTGGATGGCAGCTGCCCGTCGGCAATGGCAAACGTGATAGCCCGCAAATGGTCGGCAACAACTCTCAAAGCAATATCACGCGGTTCATCTTTGCCATACTCAACGCCTGCCAACCCAGCTACCCTGGAAATGATGGGCACAAAAATATCGGTATCATAATTTGATTTAACACCCTGCATCACCATCGACAAACGTTCAAAGCCCATCCCCGTGTCAATATGTTTTGCAGGCAACGCTTCCAGACTGCCGTTAGCCATCCGGTTAAACTCGATAAACACCAGGTTCCAGATTTCAATTACCTCGGGGTGATCCATATTCACAAGTTCCTTACCAGGCAACGCCAGTTTTTCCTCCTTCGAACGTATATCAATATGAATCTCGGAACAGGGACCGCATGGCCCCACTTCCCCCATTTCCCAAAAATTATCTTTTTTCGAACCGAATAATATCTTCTCCTCGGGAATGATTGCTTTCCAAAAATGGTAAGCTTCCATATCCGCTTCCATACCGTCAGCCTTATCACCTCCAAAAACGGTTACATACAGGCTATCCTTATCAATGCCGTACACCTCGGTTAACAGCTCCCAGGCCCAGGCAATGGCTTCTTTTTTAAAATAATCGCCAAACGACCAGTTCCCAAGCATTTCGAACATGGTATGGTGATAGGTGTCGCGGCCTACCTCT
This sequence comes from Bacteroidales bacterium, assembly GCA_024762735.1. Taxonomy (GTDB): domain Bacteria; phylum Bacteroidota; class Bacteroidia; order Bacteroidales; family F082; genus B16-G9. The sequence goes on from JANTGU010000078.1 coordinate 7,250, forward strand.
TCCAGGTCGTTATGCTTTCCGGACACCCGCAGGCATTTTTGTGTATCCGCAGCACGTAAAAACTTAGGCTTCGTATTACCCAAAAAAATATCCTTAAACTGGTTCATTCCCGCGTTGGTAAACATCAACGTCGGGTCATCCTTTATCACCATGGGAGCAGAAGGCACTATCTGATGCTGCTTGCCTTTGAAAAAATCCAGAAAAACTTTTCGTACTTGAGATGAGTTCATTATAACTTATTAACTTTTGATTATTAACATCTTAAAATAATTAAGCTGCAAATTTACTCGAAATTATTAATTTTGCATCTTTTATGGCAATAACAAAATACATATTCAACGAAACAACGCAAACGTACGAGCCGCTAAAACGCAGCACCACGCAGCGGTTTTTCAGGGTATTCCTGTTTTTATCAGGCGCCATTGCCATTGCCGTGCTTATTTTCGTGTTTTCGTTTACCTTTTTTGAATCTCCCAGAGAGAAGATCATGGAACGCGAACTGGCACAATATCAGCTACAGTTTAATATCATGAGCGACCGCTTGGAGAAAATGCAATCGATGCTCGATCAGCTTGCCAATAAAGATGATAACATTTACCGGATTATTTTTGAAGCCGAGCCTATTCCAAAATCGATACGACAAGCAGGGTTTGGTGGAGTGAACCGCTATGCCAAGCTGGAGGGGTACGAAAATTCAGAACTTTTAAAACAGACCGCTAAAAAGCTTGATAAAATTGCCAGTGAAATTTATGTCCAGTCCAAATCGTTTGACGATGTTTACAAACTTGCCCGCGCGAAGGAAAAGATGCTGAAGAGTATTCCGGGTATTCAACCTGTAAAAATTACCGACCTCAAGCGAATATCCTCCTATTTTGGCTATCGTATCGACCCTATATATAAGATAAAGAAATTTCACTCGGGGGTAGATTTTTCATCCGTTACCGGGGCACCGGTATTTGCCACGGGTGACGGCGTGGTAAAACGAATACGACATTCCAACAGGGGATATGGCAACACCATCGAAATAGACCATGGCTATGGATACCGCACTTTTTACGCGCACTTAAGTAAAATCCTTGTAAAAAGAGGTCAGAAGGTAAAGCGTGGTAGCACCATAGGGCTTGTTGGCAACACGGGCAAATCAACGGCACCCCATTTGCATTACGAGATCATCAAAAACAACAGGAAAATAAATCCCATCTACTACTTTTTTAACGACCTGAGCCCCGCTCAGTTTGACGAGATGATTCAGTTATCGAAAATTCCAAACCAATCGTTAGATTAAACGCCATGCTTGAAAACCAAAAAGTTTATTACAAAATTGGTGAAGTAGCTAAAATGTTTAATGTCAGCACTTCTTTAATTAGATACTGGGAAAAGGAGTTCAAAATGATCAAGCCAAACAAAACAGCGAATGGCTTACGGCAATTTACCCCAAAAGACATCGACAACTTTCAGCTCATTTATCATCTGGTGAAAGAAAAGGGGATGACCATTCAGGGAGCCCGTGACTACATTAAAAGCAAAAAGCAAAAGGATGATTTTGACAAGCTGGAGGTTATCAACACATTAAAAAGAACAAAAGTGTTTTTACAGGACATCAAAGCACTGATAGAAAAAAAAGAAC
>JANTGU010000079.1 GCA_024762735.1 Bacteroidales bacterium
CTTTTCTATTACCCCTTGAATAGGATGACGGCCAGTCGATGTAAATAATCATCCCGGCACTATGCCCACCGTTTTCATCACTAACCCTCACATAATAATTCCCCCAATTAGGATATTTTATGTTGAACGAAAATGATCCTTTTCCATGTTTCGTGTTGATTGTCTTACTCACCACCCTGTCAAAATAGTGCTGACTGATGTAGTTGGCAAAGCTACTGTTGTTGCTGCTATACCACCAGCTCCAATCAAGCCGGTACACTTCTACTTTCAAGTTGTTAAGCGAAACAGGGCTTCCGGCATCATCCAAGGTGACTACCTCAAATTGCTGCTCTTTATCGGTCTCGTAAGCAGACGAACTCCCCTTATCGGGCGGCTTGATGCCCACGTACTGCCTATAAGTAGTATACTTAAACCCTTTCTGATCGATGCTGAATCGACCGCCCGGCTCAAACACTTTGGCAACAAAGGTAAGGTTTAAGGTACCTGGTAAATTATTGTTGTCGGGCAACACCACCTGTGCTTCGGCTTTTCCCTTGTTATCCAGCTTACCATCAAATATCGACTGTTCGTCGGGATAAAAACGGTTGGATGGATCATCAAACACAAAAGAAGGATAGCCCTCAAATTGCGTTTTAGCGCGGGAGATACGCTCGGTAACATGGGCCTTTAAATCAGCCGCCACCCCTCCGTGAAGCCACTGTGATTCAAGATAGAGCATTCCCCTGTTCCCCACAGAAAAATGCTCATCATCCGTACTCATCTTAATTTTAAGCCTGTTGGGAAGAATGGTTTCTACCCTAAGATTCTTAGTAAAACGCTCGTTTCCAATTTGAACCTTTGCCCACCAGATGCCGGTCGGGGCATCGCTAGAAGTAGGCACATTAAAAACATAAAAGCCATTGATTCCTGTTGTGCTGACTTCACTGTAGACTTTTCTGTCGCGCACATCGCGTACCTCCATCGATACCGGATGGCCTGCAGGCAACAACTTTTCTTTGTCTTGCAAAACAAAGGTAAGATGAAGGGTATCACCCGGGCGCCACACGCCCCTTTCACCAAACAGATAACCCTTGAGTCCTTTTTTGGTACGCGCACCACTCACTTCAAATTTACTGAAAGAAAGCGAAGAACCCCCTCTTAATTTCAGGTAACCAAACTGGTTTCCCCACCGTGCCACCACCACAAAGGGCTCTTTTTCCAGCGTAACGGTTGCCTGGCCGCTTTTATCGGTGGTGGTTTCGATAAGCAATTGATTTTGAAACGAGAAAAATTGCAGCTTAACAACCCCCAACGGTTCGGCAGTAACCAGATTACGTGTAAAAACCGTATATTGATTTTGCAGCGTGCTCTTTACCGTCAGCCCGATGTTGCTTGCCAAAAAATTCCTTTCAGGAAAATGATCCGTGCCATAATACGACACATCACAAGGGTCATCGCGTTTACTCCAGCTGGAACCATAAGGCCGGTAATACCGGGAATACAAATAGCTCGTACTGTCGTCATCCCGCTCATTGTTGGGGGGCTGATTATGACAATCAAGCTGCGCGTACGACTTTTTAAACCGCAAGCCAACCCTGTAAATAGCGCCCGGTTCCGATTTAATCATGTTACTCAAATCGATGGCGTAGTTTTTCCATTTGTTATCAGGCTTTGTCACCCCCTTTTCGAGTTCGATTTTTTCGTGATGGACATATTCACCCACACGATTCATGGACCAACCCCTTTCATCAAGGTTGTTATCCTGTAAAAACTGTTTGATGTTGTTGCTGTAAATTTTAAACACCACCACATCCACCGCCGACAAATTAATGGCTTCAAAAGGAATGAGCCACTTGTCGGTGCCCGGCAAAATATTCCCTTTGCCAATAAACCGCACTTCGGGAGGAGCCTGTTTAAACACCGGCTTAATGGAATATTGCTTATCAAGGGTTTGATTTTTTGAGCTCCTGACCCCCTGGTTAATCATCAACGGATGCGTACCATCCAACAGTTTCTGGGGATAAACCATTAGTTGATTATCTTTTACAAAAAGTTTCACGGGGGTTCCATCTTCAAAATAGACCAATCCATCCAAATTTTGACCGGATGCCAGCGCATCAGAAAAAGTAAGCACCACGTTGGGCTCGGGATCTTTCTTTACATCGAATTTGATAAACGAAAAGAGATCGGCAGCCGGAATGCTGTACCCGAAATCCCTGACCTCCTTGCCGCCGAGTTGACTTTCGTCCAGCGAGACAAGCAGCTTTTGCTCCTGCGTAGCACGGGAAATGCTGTCGATGCTGAAATTAAAAGTCCTGTTGCCCTCCCCCGCTTGCAGGGAAACATTCAAAGGATGATTGCCCAGTTTGGCCGAAACAAGGGGTTTTAATTTGTCCATGGGTAGGTCACCCGAAACGAGCAGATGGCCGGTTAGAGTGTAATAATCCGAAGCACTTCCCTGCATGGGTGCCAGGTTATCAAAAAACAGATCCACCTGAAGGGGCGCCACCTTTATCGTGTAAGTAAACGCTTTCGCATCAGGGTGGTTAAACAGCTTGGCAAGGTGTACGGTAACTTTATACTTTTTACCGTATCCCAACGGTTTAGCAGGCTGAAACACCATCTGCTTTGCTTCCACCTGAAACACCTTGCCATCCACACGTGGCGTTAGCTCAATCACTTGATTTTTGGCTTCTTCAGATAAGTTCTTGAACAATTCCGGGGCTTCCAAAAAGTTGACCGTTACCGGTTCCTCTGCCTCGATGGTAGTTTGCTGATGCCCGGAAATAACCAGTTGTGTTTTTTCAGACTTCTTGTTGTTTTGACACGAAAATACAAGAAAAACTATGAGGGAATAGAGCATCCCCCTGAGGATGGTGGCTGATCTCATGATAAATAGATTAAATGAATGGTGAGGTAGCAGTGTTTCATATTAAGAACGCAAGGTAGCAAATATTTAGTATAATCTGTGCAAAAACCTATTCCTTTTGGTTTCTTTATTATCTTTGAAAACTGCATTCAGAAAATCATCATTTATGGCGCTTTTTTCAAATCATAGGTTTTACACCATCTTATTGACTACCTTGCTTGCCACATGCAGTCTCAATGGTTTTTCACAGCAAACTGCCGATACAACAGCAAAAAAAATGACGCTTGCTGAAAAGATCAACGATAAAATGGTGTGGATTGTTAAATGGTTTCCCCTGCCTATTGTATCGTACAACACTCAAACCAACTGGCTATTTGGCCTTACCAAATTTAATTCATTTAAATTGGGAACCAACGACCAAACCGATATTAATGTTCCATCCTCAACGGTAACAGGCCTTGCCTACTACACCCTTAACAAGCAGTACAAATTTGTTGCCAGTTCCAATCTCTATTTTGGAAAATCCGGCTGGCGCAATTACAACCAATTTATCCTTCAGAGCTTCCCCTCCTATTACTACGGCATCGGCAACGACACCAAACTATCAGACGAACAAGAAGTTACTTTTGAAAGCATAGAATTTTATGATGCCGGGGGTTATGAATTTTATAAAAAGATGTACGGGGGTATCATTTACAGCTTTAAAAATTACACTAAAATTGCCTCTGACAGTGGATACGAGTCTGATTCCGGGAACTTTCCTGACAGCACCCTTGTTGTAAACGAGGGAATTCAATCAGGGCTGGGGCTGTTTGTCTTCAACGAGGCTCGCGACAATACTGTTAACGCGCACGAGGGCAGCTACCTGCTTTTAAGCTACGTACTATACAAACCCTGGTTGGGAAGTAGATTTGACTTTGGATCAATTCATTTTGATTACCGGAAGTACTTTCCGCTGTCGGAAAAGTTAACACTGGCCACACAGTTTTACTCGGAGATTAACTTTGGTGATGTCCCCATCCAGTCGCTGGCTCAAATGGGCGGGGCTGAAAAAATGAGGGGTATCTATCTGGGTCGCTTTAGGGACAAGCTCATGACCGTGGCGCAAACGGAGATCCGCTTTCCCATCTATTGGATTATTTCGGGCGTGGCTTTTGCCGGCTTGGGTGAAGTGGCATCAGCGATGAACCAATACCGTTTCGATGGCATTAAATGGTCGGCAGGTGCCGGCTTGCGCCTGTTGGTTGACCCGGTACACAAAGCCAACATCCGGTTTGATTACGGTATTTCGCACGATCAAAACTTTTTCTTTTTTGGTTTTGGAGAAGCATTTTAATCTGCACATGAAAAACAAATATCTTAAACTTTATAAAAAAACAACCTGTCGACAGCCCACTTTGCTGGGGTGGCTGATCATTATTGCCCTAATCTGGTTAATCACCCCCTTACTGTTACAAAGCAGTTACCGCTTTTTAACCGTAAACAAGCCGGTAAAATCGAAAACCATGGTTATCGAAGGGTGGATTCCCGACTACTCAATCAAGAAAGCCCTTCAACTTTTCAGAGACGACCATTATGAGCACATGATTGTAACAGGCATCCCCATTTTACAATGGCAGCCCATCTCCCATTATCACAATGTTGCGGAAGCATCGGCGGCGGTTATCAAAAAAATGGGTTTTCGCGACACCATTTACCTGGCACCCATACCCTCCAGTATTCTTCGCGACCGGACTTACTCTACCGCCGTGGCTACCAAAGCCCTGTTTGAACAACATCCCCAGTGGGGAAAATCGTTTAACATCTATTCGGTAGGAGTTCATTCGCGCCGTAGCCGGCTGATGTTTGAAAAGGCTTTTGGCGACGATTATCAAATTGGCATTTATGCTGACACCGATGAATCATTCGATGCAGTGCACTGGTGGAGGTCGAGCAGGGGTTTTAGAAATGTTGGCAACGAAATGATGGCCTATTGGTTTGTGCGGTTCTTTTTTCACCCCGACATCCAGCAGTATAAAAAGCAGATAGCGCTTGGCCAGTACATCGACTCCATCGAACAACTACGCGCGAAAGCCATTGCCGAATTTGCCGATTCAGCGCAAACCCCGCTGGACAGCCTGCACTTTTACACAGCATATCAAGATCCCATCTATTTCCCTGTCAATACTGCTTTCAGGATAAAAGCCAGGTTCGAAATCGACACCACGGGTGAAATTTTTGGCATGGCCACCAATACTGCACGAAAACCCAATTACCGTGTTTACGGTCATCTCCATTTCATGATTGGCGACACGGCTCAGCAGCTCACGGTGTACCAAAATACAGATTACATGAACGATCCGGAATACGGTAAACTGCTCTTTATACCATTTCGCGACCAAACCAACGGCCGATCGACTTATGGAGCCGGGCGCTATTTAGATATTACCATCCCTGCTTCCGATTCCATTTACCTGGATTTCAACAAAGCCTACAATCCTTATTGTGCTTATGCCGACCGGTGGTCCTGCCCGCTGGTTCCTTTTGAAAATCACCTGAAAGTTTCTATCTTAGCCGGTGAAAAAAGATATAGAGATACCCACTAACAACGACAAAAAATGAACATTGAAAATATAACTGTTTTACTGGTTGAAAGCGATGATATCTTGCGGGCCGTTTACAGGCGGATTATCGCGGGACAAGCTAAAAATGTGCTGGTTGCTACCGATGGAAACGAGGGATACAATATATACCTAAGATCCAAACCCGATTTAATTATTACTGACATCAAACTACCGGTTATCAATGGAATCGACATGGTGCGAAAAATTCGTCGTGACGACAAAAACACCAGGGTGGTTATGATGTCAGCTTTTATCGATACCAAATACTTTATCCAGGCCATCGAAACGGGTGTCAAGGGTTTTCTAATTAAACCCGTTGACAGCCACAAGCTATCCAAAATTTTGAAGGAGCAGATCCACGAAATTGTTTTGGAACTCAAAATTAAGGAAGAGGAAACCCGGCGACACGAGGCTGAACAAGCAAGAGAGAAAAGTGATAATATACTCCGTGTTTTAAGCGAAACTACCGCCCTTTTCCTGAAACAGGGGATTTCTGACGATAACATTAATGACACCCTGCGATTACTGGGCGAGGTTACCCGGGCTTCACGATTGTACATCTTCAAGAAGCACCTCTACAAAGAAAATGAAGTAGTTAGTCAGGTTTACGAATGGGTTGACAAAGGGATTCAAAGCCAAATGCACAACAAAGATTTACAAAATGTTCCTGTTGACTCGGAAATCTTTTCACGTTGGATTGGCTTGCTACAAGAAAACAAAATTATTCTGGGTGATGTTGAAACCGATTTTCCTGAACTTGAAAAACAGGTGCTGGAACCGCAGGACATCAAATCACTGCTCATCATTCCTATTTTCGTAGAAAATGAATGGTGGGGCTTTATCGGGCTGGATGAGTGTGTAAGTGTCAGGCAGTGGTCGGAAGTGGAAATAAACGCCCTTCGCCTGGTTGCCGCCAATTTAGGTGCTGCCTTTTACCGAAAAAGAGTGGAATACCAGCTAATTTCACTTAATGTTGATTTGGAAAGCCGGGTGAAAGAACGCACCAAAGAACTTGAAATAGAAATTGCCGAACGGAAAAGAGCCGAGATCATGCTTCGCGAAAGTGAAGAAAAGTATCGGTTAATTTTTGAAAATGCCAACGATGGAATCCTGCTAACCGATAAAGATGGCAACATACTCATGCTTAACCCGCGGATGGTTGAAATTCTCGGGTTATTACCACGAGAAGTGATTGGCAAACCCTTTTGCAGTTTTATCGACAAACCATTTCGCGAAGCTGCAAAGTCTGTCCTGAAGGTGGATGCTGACGATCCAAAGGCTGCCACTACCGATGTGATTATCACCCATAAAAACAAACAAAAGCACTGGCTCGAACTAAAACCCGCCTCTATTTATTGGGATAACGACCGGGCCTTCATTATTTTTGCTTCCGATGTAACCCTACGAAAAGAAGCACAAAACGAGCTCAACAAGTTGAACTTGCACCTGGAAAACAGGGTTAAAAAGGAGGTAAGAAAAGTGGAACAACAGCAGCAACTGCTCATTCAAAAATCAAAATTAGAATCGATGGGTGAGTTGTCAGCAGGACTTGCGCACGAAATCAACCAACCCCTGGGCGGTCTTTCCATGGGTCTTGACAACATTCTTTACAAACTAAATGAGGACAACCTAACCAACGACTACCTCTCGTCTAAATTGTCAGTATTGTTTAAAGATATTGAACGAATACGCAGCATTATTAACCATGTCAGGGTTTTTTCACGTGACCAGCAGAATGTCCAGAAAGAAGACATTGAAATTAAAAAAATTATTGAAAACGCGGTATCGCTTATTGCCAACCAATTTAGCAACGAAAATATCCACCTTGTCATCGAAAATACCGATCAACCTCATCTTATCCATGTAAACCAATTCCGTATTGAACAGGTATTGCTTAACCTGCTTTCAAACGCAAAATATGCCGTCAATAAAAAAGCCTCCCTCAACACCGATGAAACCTATGAAAAGAGAGTAACTATTCGCGTAGAATCCAAACCTAAAATGATGCTTGTCATGGTTGAAGACAATGGCATTGGTATGGATAAGGAGGTGTTGTGTAAGGTTTTTGACCCCTTCTTTTCCACCAAAGATAGTGAATCGGGTACCGGGATAGGCCTTTCCATCTCGTATGGCATTGTAAAGGAATCGAACGGGAATATCATCGCACAAAGCATCCCCGGCAAAGGAACCACCATGATTGTAGAGTTACCAACCCTATAAAATGAAACCAATGGAAAGTAAACTTACTGTTTTAATAGTTGATGATGAAGCAAGAGTAATCGACGAAATCAAAGAATTTTTAAAAAGCAAAAGCTATCAGGTGCTATCGGCTTCAAAGCCTTCGGAAGCTTTCGCGTTAATAGAAAAGAATAGCATCGATATTGTGATTCTTGACATTCGGTTACCCGAGATGAGCGGACTGGAAGTGCTGGAGAAGATAAAAGGTAAAAACCCCTACATCGAAGTTATTATGATAAGCGGCCATGGCGACATGAACACGGTGATAGAAGCCATGCGGCGTGGCGCTACCGACTATTTTGCCAAACCTTTCAGGCTGGTTGACATCCAAAATGCCATCACCCGCACACAGCGTTTTATTGACTTAAACCGTAAGTTAAAAGTAATGGAATCCGGCCTCGACAGGCTTTCAAAGCAGTTGCTTGAAAACATTGGCAGCCAATTGCTGGGTAAGAGCAAGGCCATGAAACACCTCACCGCCATGATGACCAAAGTAGCCCATACCGATGACACGTCGGTGTTGATTCTGGGTGAAAGTGGTACCGGTAAAGAGCTGGTGGCGCACGGCATTCATTACATGAGCGAGCGAAACAAAAACACCTTTTACTCGGTAAACTGCTCGGCCATTCCCGAGAGCCTTTTTGAAAGTGAATTTTTCGGCCACAAAAAAGGAGCTTTTACGGGAGCCACCGAAGACAAAAAAGGTTGGTTTGAAATTGCCGATGGGGGCACCCTGTTTTTAGATGAAATTTCGGACATGCCGCTGGGTCAGCAGGCAAAACTGTTGCGTGTACTCGAAGAACGAAAAGTAAGCAAGGTCGGATCGAGAGAAACTGTAACCGTTGATGTGCGGGTGATTGCAGCTTCCAACAAAAACCTGGAGGAGCTTACCACGCAAAATAAATTCAGGCTTGACCTCTTCCACCGGTTAAGTATTTTTGTCATCGATGTACCTTCGCTGCGTGAGCGAAAGGAAGACATCCCCATATTAACCGATTATTTTCTAAAAATGTATGCCACCAAGCATAATGATAAAGTGAAAGGTATCAGCGATGAGGCCATGGAACTGTTAACCGGTCATAATTTCCCGGGAAATGTGAGAGA
>JANTGU010000080.1 GCA_024762735.1 Bacteroidales bacterium
ACTCTAATTCGTTGCACCGCCATTATGTACCTAAACCAATTCGTTCGGTCATTAACTTTACCTATTACGTTAGCAATGGCTATATGATTTTTATTCCTGATATCCAATATAAAACCGGTTACCCGGGTCCCTCTGCCTTTAACTGCATCATCAGTGGTACTCAGACGATATGTGACAGGTACTCCTATATCGACAGGAGTAAACTGGGCATTCAGGGGCAGAGCTGGGGAGGTTATCAAACGGCCTATCTTGTAACCCAAACCGATATGTTTGCAGCTGCCGAAGCAGGAGCGCCGGTGAGCAACATGACCAGTGCCTATGGCGGTATTCGGTGGGGCTCGGGCATGAGCCGGGCGTTTCAGTACGAGCAAACCCAAAGCCGCATTGGTGGCGACCTGTGGGATAAGTTGCCGCTGTACATGCTGAACTCACCACTCTTCTTTGCTCCCAGGGTAAATACTCCTTTGCTGATTATGCATAACGACCATGATGGTGCGGTGCCATGGTACCAGGGCATCGAATATTTTAATGCCTTGCGGCGATTACAAAAACCGGTTTGGATGTTGGTTTATAATGGCGCTCCACACAACCTGAAACGCCGTGCCGATGAAAAGGACTTAACCCGCAGGATGCAACAATTTTTTGATCACTACTTGAAAGGAGCCCCCGAGCCAGTGTGGATGAAAAAGGGAATTCCCGCTACCCGAAAAGGCAAGGAGTTTGGATTTGAAACGGATTAGCTGTGATCTTTTCAAATTCAAAGCCAGCCCCATCGTCCTCCCGAAGGAGGCACGACTGAGGCCCGCCTGAATGACGCAGTCGGGCAGGGATCTACTAAGCACCATCCTGCCCTTAGAGCAAGAATGTCTTTTGCCCCTAAAGAGTCATCCGATGGCTTTAAGTCATCGGATGACACCCTTGCACAATTCTCGTCGTACTACCAGCGGAGCGGGAAACCCCCTATTTGGTCTGATTCTGAATTAACAATTCCCCTTATTTTATTCCTCATTTTCCTTTTGTAAATTTGGATATTATCTACTTTTGTGAATTATTTAACAACAGTAAGATAACGGGAAAAAGAAATTTTTTTTCGTACATACTGTGAAGTATATAACACATAAATATTTGTCATTATGACGATAGAAGATAATATACAACTACTGCTAAGCAAGCGGGAAGAAGCCCGGCTTGGAGGCGGTATCAAGCGCATTCAGGCGCAACGCGACAAGGGTAAATTAACGGCTCGCGAGCGCATTGAGATGCTGCTGGACGAAGGCAGCTTCGAAGAGTTCGATATGTTTGTAACGCATCACAGCCATGACTTCGAGCTGGAGAAGCAGCATTACCTCACCGATGGTGTTATCACCGGTTACGGAACCATTGATGGCCGGGTAGTTTATGTTTTTTCGCAGGACTTCACCATTTTTGGTGGCTCGCTCTCCGAAACCATGGCACGCAAGATTTGCAAAGTCATGGATCAGGCGCTCAAGGTTGGAGCACCCGTCATTGGCATCAACGATAGTGGGGGTGCCCGCATACAGGAAGGGGTTAAAAGCCTGGCAGGCTACGCGGAGATTTTCCAGCGAAACATCATGGCATCCGGCGTAATTCCCCAATTGTCAGCCGTGTTTGGCCCTTGTGCCGGAGGGGCTGTTTACTCCCCGGCCCTCACCGATTTTATCCTGATGAGTCGCGATAGCAGCTACATGTTTGTTACCGGCCCCAAAGTGGCCAAAACGGTTACCGGCGAAGACATTACCACCGAAGAGCTGGGTGGTGCCGACGTGCATGGAAAAAAATCGGGTGTTACTCATTTTATAGCTGATAGCGAGGAGGAAGGCCTGTTAATTCTTAGAAAACTGATCTCCTATTTACCTCAAAACAACCTTGAAGACCCGCCGGTAACCGAGTGTAAAGACCCCATACACCGGATGGAAGACCTGCTGAACGAAATGATTCCTGCCAATCCTAACCAGCCGTACGATGTAAAGGATGTTATTTTTTCCATAGTGGATAACGGTGAGTTTCTAGAGGTGCAACGTCATTACGCCATGAATATCATCACGGGGTTTGCCCGTTTTAACGGGATGCCGGTGGGTATCGTGGCCAACCAGCCTGCGTATCTTGCCGGCGTACTCGACATCAAAGCTTCGCGCAAAGCAGCACGATTTGTCCGTTTTTGCGATGCCTTCAACATCCCCATTGTCACGTTGGTTGATGTCCCCGGGTTTCTACCGGGAAGCAACCAGGAGTTTGGCGGCATCATCATTCACGGAGCCAAGCTGCTTTTTGCTTACGGAGAAGCCACCGTGCCAAAGGTCACCATCACGTTGCGAAAATCTTACGGGGGTGCCCACGATGTGATGGGCTCGAAGCAGCTGCGTGGCGACATTAACTACGCCTGGCCTTCGGCAGAGATTGCCGTGATGGGATCGGCTGGTGCCATCGAAATTCTTGAAGGCCGGAAAATAAGTAAGCTGATAACTGACGAAGAAAAGGCAGACTATATCAAAGAAAAGGAGGGAGAATATAGCCGTAAGTTTGCCAATCCTTACGAAGCAGCACGCCATGGCTTTATTGATGACGTGATAGAACCCCGGAACACCCGGTTCAGAATTATCAGAGCCTTGCGGACCCTGGCCACAAAAAAGGATTCCAATCCTCCCAAAAAACATTCAAACATTCCACTCTAACCACAATAAATATGATTGCTGAAATTCAAATCCCAACCGTCATCGAAGAGGGAATAGTGATAGCCATTACCGGGTATGCCATCGTTTTTGTGGCGCTGCTGCTGCTCTATTACCTGTTTAGCAGCCTCTCCAAATTTTTAACCTGGCAAATCAAGCAAAATCTTATTAAAAGCGGAAGGTTTCCCAAACATATTAAAAAGGAGGACAGCCTTCACATTAGTGGTGAAACGGCGGCAGCTATTGCCATGGCCATCTATTTATGCCGCGATTTACACGACGATGAAAGCAATGTGCTTACCATTAAAAAAATCTCGAAAGTTTACTCCCCGTGGAGTTCAAAAATTTATGGCATCAATAAGTGGAGTAAATCACCACGGTAAAAAATAAAACAACTAAAATGAAAACATTCAATTTTATCATACGAGGCACTGAATACGAGGTTGAAATTAAAAGTCTCGAAAACAGTATTGCCAAAATAGAGGTCAATGGCTCGCAATATGACGTGGAGCTGAAAAAAGAGGTTAAAACTTCCAAGACCCCGGTCCTGGTTCGTAAACCTGTGGTCATTCCTCCCGGTTCGGAAAAAATTAAAAAACAGTTGGGAATCCATACAATAAAGGCACCCCTGCCGGGCAACATCATGAAAGTATTTGTGAAGGAAGGCGACAAAGTAAACGTGGGTGACAACCTGTTGATATACGAAGCCATGAAAATGGAAAATACGTTAAAGGCCGAGAAGGCTGGCACGGTTAACAACCTTAAGGTAAAGGAGGGCGATGCCGTGTTGCAGGATGCATTGCTGCTGGAAATTGAATTGTAACCCGAAAAATGAGAAAAATGAATCGTTCCTATAGAAAAGCCTTTACGGTGGCTGCTGCCATCATTGTGCTGTTTGTGGTGCAAACACTTCTCCATCAAACCCACAGTTTTGCTGCTCCTCTATCGGTAAGTAGTTCAGCTGATACCGGTACTTCAGTCCTGAATTTTGGAGGAGAGGTGCTCAACGGCATTCAAAAGTTCATCAGCTTTACCGGTTTCAGAAACGCCTCCTCCGGCAACCTGATCATGATTGCGGTAGGATTGCTGTTTATCTTCCTGGCCATCCGTTTCGATTATGAGCCGCTTTTGCTGGTGCCCATAGGTACCGGAATCATCATAGGCAACATACCATTTTTTCAGGATGGCGGAGTAAATCTGCAACTGGGAATTTATCAACAAGGCAGTGTACTCAACTACCTCTATTACGGGGTGGTAAAAGGAATTTATCCCCCTTTGATATTTCTTGGCATTGGTGCCATGACTGATTTTTCGTCGCTTATTTCCAACCCGAGGCTTATCCTTTTGGGAGCAGCCGCCCAGGTAGGTATTTTCCTTACCTTTCTGGGCGCCTTGTTCCTGGGGTTCAGCATGCCCGAAGCTGGTGCCATAGGTATTATTGGAGGGGCTGACGGCCCAACGGCTATTTTTCTTTCGTCGAAGCTTGCCAACGGCAGCATTGTGCACGGGTTGCAAACCAAAAACCTGATTGGTCCCATCGCCATTGCAGCCTATTCCTACATGGCGCTGGTTCCGGTCATTCAACCCCCGGTCATGCGACTTTTGACCAATAAAAAAGAGCGCAAAATCCGGATGAAACCTACCCGCGCGGTGAGTAAACGCGAAAAAATTATTTTCCCCATCGTGGCGCTTATTTTAACCACCTTTATCTCTCCCGGTGCTTTACCCCTGCTGGGGATGCTCTTTTTTGGAAACCTTTTAAAAGAAAGTGGGGTAACCAAGCGGCTGGCTGACACGGCCCGAACCTCCCTGATTGATATCGTTACCATTCTGTTGGGACTCACGGTGGGAGCTTCTACGCAGGCCGACGTATTTTTAACGCCCCAATCAATTTTAATTTTCGTGCTGGGAGCTCTTTCGTTTGTGGTAGCTACCGCAGGTGGAGTTATTTTTGCCAAAGTGATGAACCTGTTTTCATCCGGTGACAATAAAATTAACCCGCTAATAGGTGCCGCCGGTGTTTCGGCAGTACCCGACAGTGCCAGGGTGGTGCAAACCGAGGGGCTACGTTATGACCCCTCTAACCACCTGTTAATGCATGCCATGGCTCCCAACGTGGCGGGCGTCATTGGTTCTGCCGTGGCTGCCGGTATTATGATGAGCTTTTTAATGTAGATGACTTCATCGGCATCTGTTAAAAAAAATAGGTAACTAATCAGTGTTATGTACTTGAATAAAATATTTACTAAAATGAATGATATTTATTATAACCCACCCCCGCCCGAACGCCCGCCTGACCACATTCGGGCAGGTACCGTTAGGTACGGGCAGGCCTTTGTCCCCTCCGGGTGAGAGGAGTTAATGGTATTCATTTTAGTAAATATTTTGTTCAAGACAATTCTTTTTGTACTATGAAAAATCGGAAAATAAATTCCTCTATTCCCCTCCACTGGAGGGGTGTAGGGGTGGGTATATTTTTCAATCTATTTATTTTCTGATTTTTCAAACTGGTCATTGATACTGATTAGTTACAAAAATCGTAAATTTGCCGCCAAAATATTACTTTATGGAAAAACATGAAATTGTTAAGAACTGGCTGTTTCGCTATACGGGATTACCGCTTGAAAATTTTGGAAAATACATATTATTAACCAATTTTAAACATTATCTGGATCTTTTTGCAGCATGGCATAATGTGGAGGTGGTTGGAGAAGATAACCCGATGCCCTGTGCGACATCTGGAAATATTACTATGATCAATTTTGGTATGGGTAGTGCCAACGCTGCTACCATTATGGATTTGTTAGGCGCCATCAAGCCAAAAGCAGTGCTGTTTTTAGGTAAATGCGGTGGGTTAAAAAAGAAAAACGAAGTGGGAGACTTTATTCTGCCCATCGCGGCCATCCGGGGTGATGGAACTTCTGATGATTACTTCCCCCCTGAAGTACCTGCACTGCCAGCCTTTAACCTTCAAAAAGCTATTTCAACTACCATTCGCGACATGGGTCGTGACTATTGGACCGGTACTGTATTTACTACTAATCGCAGGGTTTGGGAACACGATGACGAATTTAAAAAATACCTGCGTAAAATTAGAGCCATGGCAATTGATATGGAGACTGCCACCATTTTCACGGTAGGCTTTCACAATAAGATTCCTACGGGTGCTTTGCTGCTGGTAACCGATCAGCCCATGGTGCCTGAAGGCATAAAAACCACTGAAAGTGACAAAAAGGTAAACGAAAAATTTGTTGATGATCATATTAAAATTGGTATAGAATCGTTAAATCAGCTTATCAATAACGGGCTAACCGTTAAACATCTTCATTTTTAATGGCAGCAGCAAACATCTCTTATGAGCAGTTGATGCGCAATCTGGTCAACCGAGTGTACAGCCCCATATATTTTCTGCACGGGGAAGAGGCTTTCTATATTGACGAAGTCATTCGGTACATCGAAAACAACGTGTTGGAGGAGGCCGACAGGGCTTTTAACCAGACCGTGGTGTATGGCCGGGATGTTACTGCCCGGGATATTGCCGATCGTTGCCGGGTTTATTCGATGCTGGGCAATTACCAGGTTATTATTGTTAAAGAAGCCCAGGATTTAACCGCTAACAACCGAAAGCTTGATGACCTGGAGTCCTATATTGAAAATCCCCAGGAGAATACTATCCTGGTGATGGGCTACAAATACAAGAAGCTGGATAAGCGAAAAAGCTTTTACAAAAAATTAAAAAAATCGGATAAGGTTACTTTTTTAGAGACCAAAAAAGTTTACGATAATCAGATTCCCGGTTGGATTGACCGGTATGTTAAAGAAAAAGGATACAGTATCGACGCCGTTTCAACCCGCTTGCTGGCCGATTACGTGGGAAGTGATTTAAGCCGTCTTGTCAACGAAATCAACAAGCTTTTTATCACGGCCGATAGCTCAAAAAGAATCACGCCTCAAACCATCGAAACCAACATTGGCATTAGCAAGGATTATAATATTTTTGAGTTGACCAAAGCGTTGGGAACCAAAAACGTTTTTAAGGCTCAGCAAATTATTCACTATTTTGAAGCCAACCCAAAGGACAATCCGCTTCAAATGATTACCGTGATGCTGTACAACTATTTTGTGAAAGTATTTTTATACCATCGTTTCAAAAAAGGAAATCCCAGGGAGATTGCCTCTTCCATAGGGGTTAACCCGGCCTTTATTAACGATTATGCCATGGCCGCCGGAAACTACCCTCCAGGCGTCATCAGAAAAATTATTTCGGAAATCCGCGATTTGGATTTAAAAAGCAAAGGATACGGTGCAGTAGATGCCAAGGATTACGGCCCCTTGTCGGAATTTGTTTATAAATGTATGCACGGAGTTTTTCTGTAACACTTCCATTCCTGTCTTATGTAAGGTGCCAAAAGAAAGCTTCAAAATAGTCAGACTATTTCGCCAAAAGCCCTTAGTAGTTGTTGAAATCGATCGCTCATCAAGTCATCACCTTCGCGGGCATAAGCTTTTTGCAACTCTTTCAAATAGCGCTGAACAATCAGGCTGTTATGGGCAGGAAGATAATAGAGCTCTTTTTCGGTTAAATGAACCTGCTTAATATAAAGAGCTATTTCACTTTCAGTAAACACGGCGCCACTGTTAAAGGGATTGATATAAAACAATACATCCTCACGGCTATAGCTGTCGATATCTTTAAGCTTGAATCTGTCATCGACATAGGCCAAAATAAGATGTCCCGGAAGGTTCACGCCATACACGGGGAGTTTCAGATATTGTGCGATAGCAAGGTAAAGCATCCCCATGGAAGTGGCATTACCCTCTTTGGCATTCATCAGGTTACCAATAAAAAAATCATCCACTACATCGTTGGTGGCAGGATTACTATTGTATTGATGGATGGTAAAGAAAATATGATTTAATACCTTGATTTGTTCCAGTGCCGTTAAATTCTCGTTCATCTCAAGCCAGGCATCTTTAAAAAGAAGCTCGATCTTGCCCTGGTAGAGGGTTTCTTCAAAATCTTTATCGCCCAGCTTGTTCACTAAGAACATTACTTTGGACAGCCCGTTAGCACCTTCTGCAAGCCACGCTTCCAGCTCATTATAAATCAGTCTGAAATTAATTTCATCCATCAGTTCACCCAGTCGCGAAACCACCAGCAAATCGGTGGCAGCCATCCAGGCCTCTTTTAAAGGAGGCAAAGCATCTTTTTCGTACGAAAGCAACCGGCTTTTAAGCGACGCGTAAATCCCGTCATCCGGTTCATCAACCATACTGATAAGTGCTTGTACCGATTTTAAGCCAGACGCTGTTAACATATTTTTGCATTAAATACTGACGCAAAAATATCATGTTAAAAGGTTAAAATCTTTGAGATTCAGAATAGTTATTAACTACAGATTGTCGATAGAAATACCCGAAATTACCGCAGCCTGTCGGCGGAACGCACCAGTTTTTCATCTTTCATGATGCCGCCAATGGCCAGGATAAGGAGCACCATAGCCAGCAGGGGCATGGCAATACCAGCGTAATTGTATTGCGCCTGATAACCGGTTAGCTTTTCAAGTGCCGGGATATTGTAAAAAAACAACAGTGCTACATCAGCAAGGGTGAAAATGACCAATCCCCGAACCATTTTAGCCTGCATAACACGTTTGCGAAACATGAAGATGGTAATGACAGATCCTATAATAACCAATGCCGTTAAGGCAGTTACAGGTGCCACAAACATTACATCAAAAGGGGTGGTGGCATCGGGTACCAGGCTAACCACCTGATAAATATAAAATTCAAGCTGATACTGGCCGGCGCCGATAAAAGAGGCGATAGGAAAATAAAAGTCGAGTGCCATGGCAACGGCAGCTAAAAAAAGAAAAATGGTTTGTTTACGCTGAATCATAATTGCAAAAATTAATTGGAGCGGCAAAAATAAAATAAAATAAAAGACTAAAATAGATATGAGAATTAAAAATAACTATTATATTTGCACCGCATTTTCAGC
>JANTGU010000081.1 GCA_024762735.1 Bacteroidales bacterium
CATGAGCAAGCAAAGTCAGGTGGAAAAGATATTGGTAAAAAGAGGTTTTAAAGAAAATACCCAACCTTTAAAGGTAATCAGGGTCAGCCCGAAAGAACTGGAGGCAATCAAAAAATGAGCAACGCAAAAAAAGACATATTACTGCGGGAGGCTTTTCTCTATGCCATTATCTTCCTCACGGGAGTTGCCATCATGGTAAAAGCCGTCAGGATTTATACCGTGGAGGGTGCCGAGCTCAGATCGAAGGCCATCAAGCAGGAGATACGCACTTTTACCCTGGAATCGAGTCGTGGCAACATTCTGTCAGACGACGCCAGCCTGTTGGCCACTTCCGTCCCTATTTTTGATATCAGGATGGACGTGGGTACTCCCAACATCACGGATGAGGATTTTGCTGCCAAAGTCGATTCGCTGGCCTTCTCGCTGCACCGGCTTTTTCCGAAACAGTCAAAAAGTTACTACAAACGACTGTTAACCAAGGCACGCCAGCACCACCGTCGCTATCAGCTTATCAAGCGGAAAGTAACCTACGATGAGCTCCAAAAGCTGCGCACCTTCCCCCTGTTAAGAAGAGGAAAAATGAAAGGCGGTCTTATTGCCATCGAACGTACCCGGCGCGAAAGACCTTTTGGCGAGTTAGCCGGTCGCACCATTGGTTTTGTGAACGACAACCAAAAAAGAGTGGGCCTGGAAGGGTCGTTCGACAGCGTGCTCATGGGAAAAGACGGACGGCAGCTGCGACGACGTATCAACAACGGCGACTGGATTCCTATCCACGATGAAAACGAAATCGAACCTGTCAACGGGAAAGACATCCAGACCACCCTCGACGTAAACATACAGGATGTGGCCGAGCAGGCGCTGTTAAAGCAGATGCTTTACCACAAAGCCAAAATGGGTACCGTGGTGGTGATGGAAGTGCAAACCGGCCACATCAAAGCCATCGCCAACCTCAACCACGACGAAACAGACGGCTATTACAAAGAGAATTACAATTTTGCCGTGGGCAAGCGCATCGAACCCGGTTCCACCTTTAAGCTGGCTTCCATCATGGCCTTGATGGAAAAGCACAAAATCAACCTCAGCGACTCACTCTTTTTTGAACATCCTTACGTAATTTATTCCCGCCGAAGGTTGGTGGATGCCCACATGTACAACCACGGGCGGTTTACCATTCGCGAAGCTTTTGAGCACTCTTCCAACATGGGCATCTCAAAAATTACCCACGAGGCTTTTAAAGATAATCCTGCCCAATACGTCGATCAGCTGTATGCCATGAGGTTGAACAAACCAACAGGTATCGAAATTATTGGTGAACCCAATCCGCTCATCAAGCATCCTGTTAAGGATAAAAAAGCGTGGTGGAAAACTTCCCTGCCGTGGATGTCGATTGGCTACGAAGTGATGCTGACACCGCTTCAGTTACTCACCTTTTACAATGCCGTGGCCAACAATGGCGTGATGGTAAAACCCATGCTGGTAACAAGCATTCAGCAAGATGGCAAAATCATAAAGCGTTTTAATACCCGGGTGCTCAACAAGCAAATCGCGTCGCCCTCTACCATAAAAAAAGCACAATCGTTGCTTGAAGGCGTGGTGTTGCGAGGAACCGGGCACAAGCTGAAAAACCGTTGGTACAAAATGGCCGGCAAAACGGGCACTGCCCAAATCTCGGAAGGAGAAGGATACCATGGTAAACGTCGTTACAACGCCACGTTCGTGGGGTATTTCCCCGCTGACCATCCCCGCTATTCCATCATCGTGGTGGTGAACGAACCCACCGAAAACGGTTACTACGGCGCGCTGGTGGCCGGTCCCGTGTTCAAGGAGGTTGCCGATAAAATTTACGCCACTTCCATTTCGCTCGAAAGCCCTTACCTGTCGGATACCGCCACCAAAAAAATTCCAATGGTCGATGTCCCATCGTGGTTTGAAGCCACCCAAACAGTGGTGGAGGAACTGGGATTTAATACCCTTGGTTATCGCGATAAAAGCAACTGGGTAGAGATGGAGCAGCAAGACAAAAAAATTGCTTTCACCCCGGTTTCAATCAACCAGAAGACGGTACCCGACGTGAGGGGAATGAATGCCGTTGACGCGGTGTACCTGTTAGAAAACATGGGATTCACCACCCAATTAAACGGGCGTGGCAAAGTGGTGGCACAATCCATCCAATCCAAAACAGTCCCCAACGGGCACAAAGTAGTAAAATTAAAATTAGGAGCCTATTAAAGTGAAGAAGTTACAAGACATACTCTATCGTGCCGGTATTGTTTCCGTAAACGGGTCACTGGATATTGGTATTGAAGCCATCGTCTCCGATTCGCGCGGGGTAACTGCCGGGTCGCTGTTTGTTGCCACAAGAGGCACCCAGGTGGATGGACATAACTTCATACCTAAAGCAGTAGAGCTGGGTGCCACGGCCATCGTGTGCGAAACATTTCCCGAAACCCTTAACCCTAAGGTTACCTATGTGAAGGTTAAAAACAGTGCCGAAGCACTGGGCTATATTGCCTCCAACTTTTTTGGCAACCCTTCGGAACAGCTTAAGCTTGTTGGCGTAACCGGTACCAACGGCAAAACCACCACGGTTACCCTGCTCTATAACCTGATGGAGGCGCTGGGCTATAAATCCGGGCTGCTTTCCACCATACAAAACAAGGTGCACCAAACAGTAGTGCCCGCCACCCACACCACCCCCGATGCCATTTCATTGAACAAGCTGCTATCCAAGATGGTGGAAGCCGGTTGCAGCTATGCTTTTATGGAGGTAAGCTCGCATGCGATCCATCAGCACCGGATAACAGGATTACAGTTTGCCGGAGCCGTGTTCACCAATCTTACCCACGATCATCTTGACTACCACAAAACATTCAAAGCGTATCTCAAGGCTAAAAAGAAGTTTTTCGATGATTTGCCCTCCAGCGCCTTTGCCCTGGTAAATCTGGACGACAAAAACGGCCGGGTGATGCTGCAAAATACCGTCGCTAAACAGTATGGCTACGCGTTAAAAAACATGGCAGATTTTAAAGCCAGGGTGTTGGAAAGTCTTTTTGACAGCACCAAGCTCGACATCAACGGACATCCGTTTTACACCATGATGGTCGGCACTTTTAATGCTTACAACCTGTTGGCCGTTTATGGTACCGCCCTGCTATTGCATCAGGATGAGGAAGAGGTCTTGTTAAAGATGAGCACGTTAAAGGGTGCCGACGGCCGCTTCGAGGTCATCCGCTCAAGCAATAATATTACGGCCATCATCGATTATGCCCACACTCCTGACGCGCTGGAGAATGTACTGAAAACCATTCAAAACGTCCGTACCGGCAACGAGCAACTGATTACCGTGGTAGGGGCCGGCGGCAACCGCGACAAGGAAAAAAGACCCAGGATGGCTCACATCGCCTCCTTGCTGAGCACCAGGGTAATCATAACCTCTGACAACCCACGTAATGAAGACCCGCAAGCTATTATTGATGATATGATGAAAGGAATAGATGTGGCTAAAAAGATGTCGGCATTAGCCATTGTCAACCGGAAAGAGGCCATTCACACTGCCGTGATGCTGGCACAACCCGGCGACATCATCCTGATAGCCGGCAAAGGCCATGAAACCTATCAGGAAATTAAAGGGGTTAAACATCCCTTTGACGACAAAAAAGTGATAACCGAGTATTTCGATAATTTATAAAACCAT
Source organism: Bacteroidales bacterium (assembly GCA_024762735.1). Taxonomy (GTDB): domain Bacteria; phylum Bacteroidota; class Bacteroidia; order Bacteroidales; family F082; genus B16-G9. The sequence continues at coordinate 3,698 of JANTGU010000081.1, forward strand.
GCTATATTATCTGTTTAAATATCTTGATGAAGCCTACAATTTCCCGGGAGCCCAGGTTTTCGACTACCTCTCCTTCAGGGCAGCCATGACCATCATCACCTCGTTGTTAATCGGCATGGTATTTGGCAAAAACTGGATCAATTTCCTGCGTAAAAAACAGGTGGGTGAAACCGTGCGTGATTTAGGCTTGCAGGGACAAATGGAAAAGCAGGGCACGCCCACCATGGGAGGGTTAATCATTCTGGCATCCATCATCATCCCCGTGTTGCTATTTGCCAGGCTCGACAATATCTACATTTTACTGATGTTATTTACCACCGTTTGGTTGGGTTTTGTTGGGTTTATTGATGACTACATCAAGGTCTTTAGAAAAGACAAAGCCGGCTTAAAAGGAAAAATAAAAATTCTGGCTCAGGTTATTCTTGGTTTGGTAGTAGGTGCCGTGCTTTACTTTAACCCCGACGTGGTAATTCGTGAAAAGCAAAAAGTGGTTACTACCGAGATGATTCAAAAAATGGACACCCAGGGGCCCTCGTACGCTTTTCAGCCCGACGAGCGCCACTCCACCAAAACCACTATCCCGTTTTTTAAGAACAACGAATTTGACTATGCCGTATTATTAAATTGGATGGGTGATGGATACGAAAAATACGCGTTTTTGATTTTTATCCCGTTTGTTATTTTCATCCTCACCGGTGTTTCAAACGGAGCCAACCTTACCGATGGCATGGATGGGCTGGCAGCCGGCACATCAGCCATCATCGGGGCAACGCTGGGGATCCTGGCGTGGGTTTCGGGTAACATCATTTTCTCCAACTACCTCAACATTATGTACATCCCCAACGTGGGCGAATTAACGGTTTTTATTGCCGGTTTCGTGGGGGCCACGGTAGGCTTTTTATGGTACAACACCTATCCCGCTCAGGTTTTCATGGGCGACACCGGCAGCCTGGCCATCGGGGGCATTATTGCCGTGTTTGCCATTATCATTCGTAAAGAGTTGTTGCTTCCGCTGCTGGCAGGCATCTTCCTGGTGGAGAGCCTCTCGGTGATTATGCAGGTGAGCTACTTTAAATATACCCGAAAGAAATATGGAGAGGGACGCAGGATTTTCCTGATGTCGCCCCTGCACCATCACTATCAAAAAAAGGGATATCCCGAAGCCAAGATTGTGATGCGGGTATTTATTATCGGGGTGATGCTGGCGGTGTTAACCATCATAACACTGAAATTGAGATAACCCATGAAAGGCAAGCATGAGATAGTGGTTTTAGGTGCCGGCGAAAGCGGAACAGGAGCTGCCATACTTGCCAAAAAAAAGGGCTTTGAGGTTTTTGTAAGCGATTACGGAAAAATCGATCCCAAATACAAAAGCGTTCTTACACATCATGACATTGATTTTGAAGAAAACGGCCACTCGTTCGACAGAATAGTAAAGGCGGTTGAAATCATAAAGAGTCCCGGCATTCCGGATAACGCTCTTCCTGTGAAACGGGCTGTCGAAAAAGGCATTGCCGTTATCTCGGAAATAGAGTTTGCTGCCCGTTACACTAATGCCAAACTTGTTTGCATCACCGGTTCTAACGGAAAAACCACCACTACCTTGTTAACCTATCATATTTTAAAAAGGGCAGGATTTAAGGTGGGATTGGCCGGCAACGTGGGAAAAAGTTTTGCCTGGCAGGTAGCGGAATCGGATTTTGATATTTACGTGTTGGAGATTAGCAGCTTTCAGCTGGATGGCATGTACGATTTTAAAGCCGACATTGCCGTGCTTACCAACCTCACCCCCGATCATCTGGATCGCTACGATAACCGTTTCGAGAATTACATCGAATCAAAATTCCGGATTCTTCAAAACATGTCGAAGGAGGATGCCTTCATTTTTAACGCTGACGACCCGGTTACCACCCGGGAGCTGAAAAAAAGAACCATCCTGCCGAAAAAATACAGCCTCACGCTTACCAACTCCCCCCGGGAGAACGGCGCCTGGCTCGAAAACAATACATTGATTATAAACATACATAAAAGTAAATTTAATATGACACTTGAACAGTTAGCACTTCAGGGAAAACACAACACCTACAACTCCATGGCAGCTTCGGTTTCCGCACGGTTGTTGGATGTAAGAAAAGAGAGCATCAAACAGAGCCTCTCCGATTTCGAAAACATCCCCCACCGGTTGGAGTATGTTTCCAACGTGCATGGCATCACGTTCATCAACGACAGCAAGGCCACCAACATCAACTCCACCTGGTATGCCCTGGAGTATGTTGATTCGCCTACCGTATGGATTGTGGGAGGACAAGATAAGGGAAACGACTATTCAGAGCTTTTGCCTCTGGTGAAGCAAAAAGTGAAAGCCATTGTCTGTTTGGGCGTTGACAACACCAAACTTCACGAGATTTTTGAAGATGCGGTGGAATTGATGGTGGATACCCAATCAGCCAAAGAGGCAGTAACCTATGCCTATAACCTGGCCAAAAAAGGAGAGATCGTACTGCTGTCGCCCGCCTGCGCCAGCTTCGACCTCTTTGAAAACTACCAGGATCGCGGTGAGCAATTTAAAAAAGCAGTAAAAGAGCTCTAATGATGAAAATCGGTTTCGAATACATAAAAGGAGACAAGGTAATATGGTCCATCGTGGTGATGTTAAGCATCATTTCGTTGCTGGCTGTGTACAGCTCAACCGGCACGCTGGCCTATAAGTACCAGGGCGGCGACACCATGTACTACATGATAAAACATAGCATCATCATGTTTTTTGGTCTCCTGCTCATGTATTTGGCCTACAAACTAAAATACATTTATTACTCACGGATTTTTCAAATCATCCTCTTCATTGCCGTTCCTTTATTGGTAATCACCCTCTTTTTTGGCGAAACCATCAATGGTGCCAACCGGGTATTACGAATCCCGCTGGTGGGATTAACCTTTCAAACATCCGACCTGGCAAAAATTACCCTTATCGTTTACCTGGCACGCGAGCTAACACGCCGCCAGGATCAAATCAAAAAATTTAAATCCGCTTTCGTTCCCCTGATGGTACCCATACTGGCTGTGGTTATAGCCATTTTACCGGCCAACCTCTCCACGGCTGCCATCGTGTTTACCATTAGCCTGGTCATGCTTTTCGTGGGGCGGGTGCGGTTGCTATACCTGGCGGGATTGATTGTTACCGGAGCTGCCATCCTGGGTATCATTATCCTCATCATGTTTAACATGCCCGACGGTATGCAGGGGCGAACGGCCACCTGGAAACACCGTATCGAACACTTCATCAGTAACGACAAAGGAGAAGTACCTTTTCAGGTGGAACAGGCAAAAATTGCCATTGCTACCGGGGGCATTTATGGTAAAGGACCCGGCAACAGCACCCAACGGAACATTCTGCCCCACCCCTATTCCGATTTTATCTATGCCATTATCATCGAGGAGTACGGTCTCCTCGGGGGATTCTTCGTGCTGCTGCTTTACCTTGTTCTCTTTTTCAGGGCCATCCGTATTTCGTTAAAATCACCCACACTCTTCGGGAGTTTTATGGTGATAGGGATGAGCTTTAGCCTGGTGTTCCAGGCGATGATTAACATGGGCGTGGCGGTCAACCTGTTCCCGGTTACCGGCCAACCGCTGCCACTGATAAGCATGGGAGGAACCTCCTTGTGGTTTAGTAGTCTGGCCATCGGCATCATTTTAAGCGTGAGTCGCGAAATCGAATTAAACAACGAAAAACTGGCTATGGAAGCAGTTTACAAGGAGGAGGACGATGAGTAAGCCATTAAAAATATTGATGAGTGGCGGCGGTACCGGCGGACATATCTTTCCTGCCATCGCCATTGCCAACAAGCTAAAGGAACACTTTCCTGATGCTGACATTCTATTTGTTGGCGCGAAGGGAAGAATGGAGATGGAAAAGGTTCCCAGGGCCGGCTATCCCATTAGGGGACTAAGGATTAGCGGATTTCAGCGGAAGCTCACCATCGACAACCTCTCCTTTCCTTTTAAACTTATCAGCAGCTTGTGGCAGGCTCGGAAAATTGTGAAACGGTTTAAACCCGATATCGCCATCGGAACCGGCGGGTACGCCAGTGGACCGTTGCTTTACATGGCCTCACGCCGGAATATTCCAACGCTTATTTTGGAACAGAACTCCTATCCGGGGGTAACCAATAAAATATTAGGAAAACGAGCCCATGCCATCTGCGTGGCCTACGAGGGAATGGAACGCTATTTTCCTGCTTCCAAACTGGTGATAACCGGCGCTCCCATCCGAAAGGAGATATTAAACCTGAAAGTCACTCGCGAGGAAGGATTAAAACATTTTGGCCTTAAACCAGACCTGCCTGTATTGCTGATTATCGGCGGTAGCCAGGGCGCCAGGGGCATCAATCAGGCCATTCTGGATAACCTTGAAAAACTTGCTGCCCTAAACATTCAAATGCTATGGCAAACCGGCACCTATTCCTTTGAGAAGGCGAAAAAAGCGGAAGAGCAAAGTCCCTTTAGCCATCAGATTCATGTGACCGATTTTATCTACGAAATGGACAAGGCTTACGCCGCTGCCGATTTATTGATTTCAAGAGCAGGCGCCATTGCCATTGCCGAAATCGTAGCCGTGGGCAAACCGGCCATCTTTATCCCGTTGCCGTCGGCAGCCGAAGATCATCAGACTAAAAACGCCCTATCCCTTTCTGAGAAAGGAGCAGGCATATTGCTTCGGGAAGCCGAAGCAAAAACTAAAATCGTGAAGGAAGTTAAAGAGCTGATAGCATCAGATAAAAAACGAACGGACATCATCAACCACCTGAAAGCTTTCAGAACTGATGATGCCACCGAAAATATTGTAAAAGAGGTGAAGAAGTTGTTACCACAGGATTACAAATCCTGAATTATGAAAAGATAAATAGAAACCCTGAAAGGGAGGTAATATAAATAGCCCGGGGCTAAAC
>JANTGU010000082.1 GCA_024762735.1 Bacteroidales bacterium
TGGTGCAAGCCGTCGGGCAACGATTTGGGGTCTAATTCAATATCTCCTCTTTTGGTTTTATAATCGAAGCTGCCGGGCAGTTTCTGTTTTGGAGGATGGCTGACAATCTCATTAGTTACGTTTCTGGAGGTAAAAGCAGCAGCTCCCTGGTTGAACAGGTCATCATAATAAATATTATCCCAGGCTTGTCCGTTTGCCCCCAAATCACCTCCTTTATTTACGCCGGGCAGCACGTCGCCGTTTTTAACAAACACATTGGCATTATGATAGAAAAAGATTCTATCCTGCGCATTGTCGTAACCCATGGAAGCCCCGTAGGAGCCATTATCAAAAAACTTAACTTGTGCCAGGGTTGACCCGGCTGCTTTCAGCGACAGGTATGCTCCCGCGGTGGACGACTCGATGTTGGCATAAACATCACCCGAGGTTTGCTTTACCTGAAGGTTTCCCCGCACATCCAATTTCTCATCCGGATAGGCGGTACCAATACCTATTTTCGGGTTCGTAAGATGAATACCCGTTCCATACAAAACATTTCCAATGTTTAGTTCGCTTGAAGCATTATGAGCTGTTGTATGTACATCGTAACCTATTAAAATATTGTACCATCCACTAGTATTTATCCTCCCGGCATCTTTACCAACTGCCACATTGCGGCTGCCATTACAATATAGTAATGATTGATGCCCGAGAGCAACGTTGTCAGAACCACTAACATTGGACTTCCCTGACTGATGCCCCACGAAAGTATTATTGTTTGACGCCAGATTGTCGTAAAACCCAGCTTCTTCTCCTAAAAATACCGAACTCCCCGTGTTTTTAACACTAATCCTCCCGTTATCAAAAACAAAGTGTTCGATACCACCCGTTTTAAAACGAATTTTATCCTCGTTACTGTTTTTCTCAACCTGAACCAGGGTGTTGCTATCGGCATCATAAAGCAGGGTGTGTGCTGTTGAATCCCAGGAAGCAAGCCCGTCGGCATTTGATACTAATATCTTTCCGGAACCGGGATTACCACCTGTAATTTTAACCTGCCCGTTTACTTCAAGCTTGGCAGAAGGGTCGGAAACCCCTATCCCCACGTTGCCCGACGAGAGATAGGTACCTATCCCGTCAACACCCGTACCAAAAATCAGGTTTCCGATACTCATTCTATTGTTACCTGTCCTTGAAGGGGCTGAAACCTTATACCCTATAACAATGTTGTTTGACCCTTGAGTAATATTTTGACCTGCCTCGTACCCCAAAGTGGTATTGTTACTACCAGTTGAATTATAGTACATGGCGTGATAACCTACCGCGGTGTTCGAGTTCCCCAGGGTGTTGGTAAAAAGGGTTTTGGAACCCACTGCCACATTGCCTGCACCATCAGCATTGGAAGTAGCTCCTACCCCGTTGTTGTACAAGGCGGAATCACCAATGGCTACCAAATTTGAATTAATCATGTTGTTATACAAAGCCGCTATCCCCATAGCTACGTTTGAATTACCCGTCGTATTGCCTAAAAGTGCACCAGCTCCTATGGATGTATTACCGTTTCCTGTCGTATTTCCAACTAATGAGTAAATACCCATTGCAGTATTTTCATGCCCGCTGGTGTTTGATGTCAACGAATTGTTAGCGATAGCTGTGTTAGAATACCCTGTTGTATTATTTTGCAGGCTTTGGTAACCCATCGAAATATTAAGTGATCCGGTTGTATTATCCTTAAGTGCATAATTACCTACAGCAGTATTGTAAACCCCCGTTGTATTCGAAAAAAGGGCTTTTTGGCCTACAGCAATATTTCCTATACTTTCATATTCACCGGTTCCAGAATTGCCATTATAAAAAAGAGCCGAGTCGCCTATGGCTATCAAATTTGAATGAGTAGTGTTTCTATCTAGCGCCGAGGTACCAATAGCAATATTATTGTTTCCTGAATTATTCTGAGCCATAGCATTATAACCCATGGCAACATTAAAACTGCCCGAATTATTGAACAAAAGTGACTGAAATCCAACAGCCGTATTATTCATGCCACTTTTATTATATTCCATTGAACTTGCCCCGACGGCTGTATTGCTAATTCCTGACGTATCAGAATAAAGAGAAAGGTGGCCCACAGCCACATTCTTTTCTCCGGTTGAGTGATAATAAAGAGAATGGAATCCAAAGGCACAATTGTTGCTACTCGAAACATTTTGGAACAGTGCTTTATATCCAAATATTGCATTGTTTTTTCCTGTGCTGTTATATTTAGCAGAACCAAACCCTACCATCGTATTATTTTCTCCTGATGTATTATTATTTCCGGCATAACAGCCTACAAACACGTTTTGATTATTGGTCAGGTCATCATGACTACCCGCCATTCGCCCCAGAAAAACAGAAAGCCCCGTACCGTAAGTTTCTAATTGTCCCTGTGGTGTTATTTTCAATTTGTAGGCATTGTTAACCCGGAAGCCTAAATCTTGCGCATCGGTTGTACCGATAAAGTCCTGGTATGGATTGGTCCCTGCGTTACCTTTCAGGCTCCAAGTACCATTAACGGTTGACAAGTTTTCCCAACCAAACAAAGCACGATAGTAAAACCCTTCAGGATAATTGGTTTGATAAACCAATAAACCTATTGCAGGGTTTTGTATGGCTTCACGCTGTTGTTTGGTCATTCTCGGCACTAATAACCCTTTACTGGTTGACGAAACATCCAGCATGGCCGACGAGCTGGCTTCTGCCCCTGTAGTGTTTACGGACACCTGGGCAACAACCCTACTTGTTGCAAAGAACAGAAAAATAGCAACTGCAGAAATAATAATGTGATAGAATACTTGTTTCATTGTACGATGGTTTTAAGTCTGTTATTGGTAATTCGTTTTTTTGCAAGCGTGATATTATTGGAAAGAACTTTGACTTCGACATTGCCTCGATTATTAAAATAACCGGCAGGTAGCAATACAAAATTGGTATTGGAGAAAGGATAGTTTAAACTTAATCCCGAGTCTTCATAGTGCAGCAATACCGACCCCTTGGCAACAAAGTCGTCAAATTGAAGGGAAACTCCGGATTCATTGGTAATAATTAGACATTTCATAAAGCATGGCGGTTTTGTTTTCGACGACAAATCAAGATTAAAATGAATCGAAAGGCAAATAAACAGGGTATTAAAAAGGGATGCATACGCTGTTCAATGGGTATTAAAAAAGGATGCATTTAATTTTTATACTTTTGCTTATCATGTTATTATAACTTCAACTATGGATTTGATACTTTTGTATGACAGGATTCATTATCTTTGTGGAAAACCCATCAAAATGAATCTCTATCATAACACTAATTGGTCAAAATCGGTGATTGGCAGGTTCGGTATTATCTTAACCCTCATGTTTATTTTTAGCAATCTGACATCACTGGCAGCAACAAAAAAGCAACAAAAAAGTGTATTGCCCCACCTCAACGACCAAGCCATCAAATTTTGGGATTCATCGTTGGATAGTGCCCGCTTTTACAGCAGGAGGGCTGTTGATTATTCCGAAAAAAATCATCTGCTGTCAGAAGAGGCTGCCAAAGCCTATCTTTACATGGCCGTGGCGCTTTTTTATCAAAGCAAGTATGATTCGGCAGCATTTTATGCCTTACGAGGACTTGCTGTTTCTGACACGGCTCATTCCAAATGGGGTGAAGGATTTGCCAACAATTTGTTGTGCGTACTGGAACGACGCCGGGCCAATTTTCAAAAAGCCATCGACTACGGGTTGAAGACCGTAGAGATACGAAAACAGCTGAAAGACACCTTCAACCTGGCGGGTGCCTACCAAAATCTGGCCAATATCTATAGCCTGACAGGCAAACCCTTAACCGCCATCGACTACCTTTCGAAAAGTTTGGAGCTGTATCTTGCCACCAACGATACTGCAGGCTTACGACTGGTTCACGGTAACATTGGCAATCTTTATCTCGACATGGGAGATAAAGAAAAGGGAAAGGAGCATATTTTAAGATCCATGGCCCTGGATAACAAAAAAGAACTGAGCTATGCCATCAACACCCTGGCCCTGGGGACCATATACCTTGAGTTTGATAATGAATACGATTCGGCACTACAACTGTTTTACGAGGCAAGAAAAATATATGAAACCATTGGCATTGAAGATGGCGTGGCAACCGCCGATGAAAATATTGGTATCGCACTATTGAACAAGGGTAAAAGTAATGAGGCCTACCGGGAACTAAAAGAGGCCGAAACCATGTTTCAAGCTATTGGCGATTCGGGACAGGTAGCCAATGTTTCGCTATCGTTGGGCAAATTTTATTTGAAAGTTTCCGATTTCGATTCGGCGGATCTGCTTCTTAACAGGGCGTTAAGAATGGGACAGAAGTTTAAACAGTCCAATGTTGTTAACGAAAGCCTGTATCAGTTGTACAAGTTGAATAAACTGAAAGGGCAACCCGAGGAGGCGTTATCCTTTTTTGAAAAATACACTGCCTACCAGGACAGTCTTGAAAAGGTGCTGATTAGCTCGCGTTTAAGCAACATGGAAACAAAGTATCAAGCCGTTCAAAATAAGCGAAAGATCGAGTTGCTACAGCATGAAAAAGAAAAAATCCAATGGCGCGAAGCCCGGTGGCGCTACCTGCTGTTAACAGTAATTGCCATTATTATGGCCATCAGTTTGTTGCTTTACCTGAAAAGAAAAAAGAAACGTCAGCTTGCCAGCCAGCAAAACGAGATTCTATTACAAAAAAAGCTACTGGCCGAAAAGGAGCTGGAAACAAAACGGATTAAGCAAAAGGAGATGGAGCAGGAGATTGAGTTTAAATCGAAGCAGCTAAGTACACACGCCCTTAACATGGTTCAAAAAAACAGGATGTTGGGCGAGGTAAAGCAACATCTCGAAGAAATATCAGGCAAAGTAAAACCCGAGTTTCGACCGAACCTGAAAAAAATCAACCTGCTGCTGGCACGTAACATGAAAACCGACAAAGAGTGGAACCTGTTTAAAATGTACTTTGAACAGGTTAACAAAAACTTCTTTCAAAACCTTCTAGCCCAATATCCCGATTTGAACACCAACGATTTACGCCATTGTGCCCTGATAAAGCTAAACCTCAACATTAAAGAAGTCGCCTCGTTGCTTAACGTATCACCCCACACCGTGAAGAGTGCCCGCTACCGTTTAAAGAAGAAGCTGGGCATGAAACCCGATGATAGCCTGGGAGATTTTATCAGGAGGGTTTGACAAGAAGTCATTTTTCATCGAATTTTACGAATTTTTGCATTAATCTTTGCCACTAAAACTCCTCCCTCCTGGCCAGCTTACCATCAGCCTCTTTGTACCAGGAGGGGTTGCCGGTTAAAAAACCGGAAGTAATTTGATAAAACTTCTCAGGGGCTTCAACATGCACCCAGTGCGAGGCTCCGGCGATGGTAACTATTTCGGCATGCGGAAAATTGTACCTTATCTGGGGAAAATCTTCCAGGGTGATGTAATCGGAAGCACCTCCCTTGATAAACAGGGTAGGCTTTTCAAATTTCGTAAGGGTATCAATCCCGTCAAACATTTGATCCAGGTTTTTGGAGATGCCCTCGAAATTAAGGCGCCAGCCAAATTCATTGCTCTCGGTGCGGTAGAGGTTCTTCAAAACAAACAGCCTGATGCGCGGCTCTTTAATAAAAGATGCAATCATGGCTTCCACGTCGCGACGGGTTTTGGCCCTGGTCAAGTCAACCTGCTGCATGGCCTCAATAATTTTTTTATGGCTGACCCTGGGGCCATAAGCTTTAAGGGTGATGTCAACCACCACCAGCCGTTTGACAAACTGTGGATTTTCCAGGGCAAACCTCATGGCCACCTTGCCCCCCATGGAGTGCCCCATAATGATGGGATTGTCGATTTCATGTTCATCAATAAAATCAAACAGGTCGTCCGACAGCGCCAGGTAGTTAAAAACATCGCTGTGGGGCGAGTGCCCGTGATTGCGCTGGTCTATAATATAAACTTCAAACCCCTCGGCAGCAATACGTCTGCCATAGGTTACCCAGTTGTCAGAAATGCCAAACAGGCCGTGTAAAATAATGAGCGGCTGAGCGCCCTCCTCCCCGTATTTTCGATAAAACAAATCCATCATTAAAATTTATACATTTTTACACAACAGCTTTAATCAATACCTGTTCCAGGTTACCATTTTGTCCATGGGTTTACGAATTTTTTTTCGATGCTTGTACCCCTCGGGGGTATAGCCCAGCGTGATGAGCAGTGCCACCGTTTTGGCGGGTGGTATTTGCAACAGACGCTTTACCTCAGCCTCGTCAAACCAGCCCAGCATGCAGGTGCCCAACCCCTCCTCGGTAGCTTGCAGGCAAAAATGTTCGGCTGTGATGCCGATATCCATCAATGGCCACTCCTTCTCCTTTACTTTCATCCCGATTTCTGTCACCGCCTTGGGTTTTTCCAAAACGATGGTAACAATAACCGGTGCTTGCTTAACAAAGTTATTAAACGACCGCATGGGCCCACGGGCAGCTTTGGCCAAGCCCGCAATCAATGCCTTATCATCGGCTACAATAAAACGCCAGGGTTGCGAGTTGCTTGCCGAAGGAGCCATGCGAGCAGCTTCGAGACACCGCAACAGCTTCTCTTTTTCAACAGGTTTATCTACGTATTTGCGAGCACTCTGGCGTGCTTCGGCAAGCGCTAAAAACTTCATGGTACTATTTTTTTCAATTCAAAATCAAGGACCTTGTTCCCTCTGATGTTTTCCTGATGATAATGCCACAGGGTATCATTTTCAAGGGAAAAGATTATGCGAAATGGATAACTACTTTTTTCCGTTTCAAAAACAAATTCTCCCAACCTGTCTTTCACCAGTTGGTAACTTTTGGTGCGCTTTCCACTATTTGCAGGCTTTACAAGTAAAAAAAGGCTGTCGTTATGCAGTGCGAAATGATAACGGCTAAAATAGAGGGTGTCACTATTTTGCACCGAATAGGAATACCCTTTCAACCCATCATTAACCTGATTCCATTTAAAAAAAATGGTGGTGCCGCCGGAGGATGTCCAGTTCCCTTTTAAAGCACTCAGCCGTTGATACGTTTTTCGGGGATTGGTAGTGCACGAAAACATCAGCAAGCTCAGTAACAAAATCATCAACCATGGCCTCATCAATCCAGACGTTTTCTGATAGCATCGGTTTCCGCTTCAAAGCCGGGTTTTCCCAACAGGGCAAACATATTTCGTTTGTAAGCTTCCACGCCGGGCTGGTCAAAGGGGTTAACCTCCAGCAAATAGCCGCTTACCGCGCAAGCCATTTCGTAAAAGTAAATCAACTCGCCCAACACTGACTCGTTAACAGCAGGCATGGAAACCCTCAGGTTGGGCACACCTCCGTCCACATGAGCCAGGGTAGTTCCCAGCTCGGCCATTTTATTTACTTCGTTGATTCGCTTACCAGCCAGGTAATTAAGCTTGTCAAGGTTGTCGGCATCCTCGGGCACCAACAGGGTGTTATCAGGATTTTCAACCGAAACCACTGTTTCAAATAAGTTTCTAACACCCTCCTGAATGTATTGTCCCATGGAGTGCAGATCGGTGGTGTTGCTCACGCCTGCCGGAAAAATACCCTTGTTCTCTTTGCCTTCACTTTCGCCGTAAAGCTGTTTCCACCATTCGGTAAAGAAGTATAAATTGGGTTCATAGTTCACCATGATCTCCACGGCCTTTCCACTGTTATAAAGCACGTTTCGCACGGCAGCGTAGGCTGATACCGGATTTTTTTCAATACTGTAATCCTCTTTTACAAAAGCTTCCATCTGCCTGGCACCTTCTACCAGCTTCCTAATATCGAAACCTGCCACGGCAATGGGTAACAGGCCTACCGGTGTTAACACTGAATATCGTCCACCCACGTCATCAGGAACCACGAAGGTACGGTAGCCTTTTTCGGTAGCCAGCTGTTTGAGGGCACCGCGGGCTTTATCGGTGATGGCCACAATGCGGGTGGCAGCTTCCTCAGCCCCGTATTTTTTTTCCAAATGATCACGCAGCAGCCTGAATGCCAACGCCGGTTCGGTGGTAGTTCCCGATTTTGAAATAACAATGATGGAATACTCCTTTTCGTTTAAAACCTGCAACAGCTGCGTTAGATAGTCTTCGCTGATGTTATGGCCTGCATAAAGCATCACCGGATTACCCAACTTCTTTTTAAGCAGGTTAAACGAAGGCGAAAGTGCCTCGATAACAGCTCGGGCCCCCAGATAAGAGCCGCCAATACCCACCACCACACACACTTCCGATTTTTCACGCAACGTGGCCGCGGTGTTTTCGATATCTTTTAATAGTGATTCGTCGGTTTTGGAGGGAAGGTCAACCCATCCCAAAAAGTCGTTTCCCTTACCCGTTTTTTGGTAAATGGCTTCAAAGTTGCTGTTTATCTTTTCCTGAAGGCCTAAAACTGCCCGCTCATCAATAAACCCTAGGGCTTTTGAATAGTCAAATTGTATGTTGCTCATGGTTGTATGTTTTTATAATTCTTGTAGCAAAAGTAGTAATTTATACGGGCAGCCACCTAAAAAACATAATGTCGCCTCCAACAATTAATATCCGGCGGTTTTACCCTTAG
>JANTGU010000083.1 GCA_024762735.1 Bacteroidales bacterium
CTAAAAACAGATCAAACCTGCAAGCATTGGTTTGGGTTGTTAACACCGACAGTAGCACCATCACCAACCATTTTACCTTGTCGAAACTCTATCTTATCAACCAGGATAAAATTTGGATATCGGAACCGGAAGCACGGAATGATGACAATGTCTATGAATTTAAGTTCCATGCCGTTAGTATTAACGGTCCACGATGGGATACGGGCATTAAAGTGGATGTGGTGCTTGAAGTGACCGATTTAAACAGCAATCAACCTAAAAAACTGATGGCAAAAGACCAGGTTATCGAAAGGATTGAATAGTGTGAATTTCCGGCAAGTAGGTGCTGTCGATATTTTATTAAAACAGTTATTTAGATTGCGTTCGGGTTGCACCTGCCTGACTGCTTCATTCAGGCAGGAATCCGAACGAGCTTTCGGAGGCTAACCTTTCAGGCCAGCGTTGGGTTTATGGGTGGGAGTCCTGAAAGGTTGGTGTGTAGGCCGATTGAATTCAACCTTTCTGGTTATCTGCTCGCTGGCTATTACTCAACCTGAAAAGATTTGTGAATCCTCCAAAGTTCTTCTCGCTATAGTGGCAGGTTGCTGTCCGGGAGTTCCCTCAACTTCAGGACCACTCAAGCCTCGTGTTACTTTTGCACGGAGTGTCGTTGAGTTTTGCTTTGGTAAATATTAAATGACGATGTCAGAACAGGGAGTTCATGTGGAATAGTAAATCCTTACCACCGCGGTAAAACACACGCTTTTTTCCGGTTTTTTATGGCAGCAGAAAAATCTTGCAGCGATTGCTGCAATACTGCCGATTGTTCATCATGACAAGTTAAACAGCTTCCTACCGTGAGTATTTTTTGCTGTTGTTCAATCGATAAGGGTGTTACATTGGAACGGGTGGCTACTTTTCCGGTTCGTGATCCCAGCATGGGAATCCAGGCATCCTCGGGCAAACCGTCATGCTCGCTGTTGGCATAGCGGGGTTGAAACTGCCACTCCCCTTTTCCGTTTTTAATTACGTAATTCAGCCTGCCGTCACCATAACCCAGAGCCAGCGGACTGTTGTGGCACGACTTACAACTCCTACCCTTTTTCATGATTGTATGAGGTGCAGCAGGGGCATACAAGCGCTGAAAAATAAGAGAATCGTGAGCGTTTTTATCAAAGCTTTGTGGGGCGATGGTGAGTATCATCCCCGGCACTACCGGGATAATTTCATGACCGGCAGTGTCAATCCGGTTTCCCAGCGACGGCGGTAGCGCATGGTACTCACCCACATACTCGACCCAACTGCCACGCTGCTCTTTGTTTAATACCATGTTATAACCGGGTTCATTGGGATCGTACTCATTATGACACCCTATACAAGTGGGTGCCCATGCCGAATGACAAGCCGAGCAACTAACATTTTGATGGGCCTTATCACGCAGACACTGGGAGCCGGGTGGCTTTACATAATGCAGTTTTCGGTTGTTCTTCCCAATTAAATATATCGAGTCATCTGAAACGAAGGTGTTAATTAATGGCACCTTGTGTTTTTTAGTCCGCAACACCTTTTTCCCTGCCATGCTTCCAAACCGCATCCCTGCAATAATGGCTGATTCGCCATCCATTTGTAAAGGGTTGATGGTGTCGGGATGACGGGTATGACAATCAGTACAAGCTACATCCTGCTGTTGTTCCTGATGTTGATACTGTTTCCCGTCACCCATCAGCTCGTAAGAGGTGTGGCAGTCGATGCAGTCCATTCCGGCGGCATGATGCACGTCATCCTGAACCTTCCTAAAAACGCGACTTCCCTCCACCAACCGGTAACCTGATTTACCAGCCACATCGGCAGGCTTAAAGGTGGTTTCGTGCCACCCTTCGTAGTTGGTGGAAATTCTGCCGGAACGGCTATGGCAGCCAAAGCAATGGTTGTTGGTAACCTGTAAATCGATGGAGGGGTGATGGAAAATATGGTTCTTGCGAGATCCTTCCACTGCGGTCGGGATGACAGATTGAGCAAGACGATCAGCATGCGTTTGTAACGCCTTTTCATCATAATTCAAATGACAGGCCAAACAGCCGCCTCCCCTACTCTCTTCGGTGACTGGCCCTGTGGCCATTTTTTCGTTTCCGAGGTGGCATCGTACACACAAATTTTTAAGATGCTCATCGGCTGCCGTGTGATGCAAAGCCGCCAGGCCGGCATCGCCATCAGGGGTAGATTGCTCGTTAAAAACATACCTGTCAACATTTATCATTCCACTTAAGGTAGCCATCAGCCCGTTGTCAATTCTGTTGACTATATCCGGGTGACAGTTGGTGGTTCCACACGACCGGCCCGCCACCGAAAGGTTTCCCGGAATCAGCATCATGCCCTTGTGTGCTTCCCTTTCATTCATCGAAAACGGGTTGCCTCCATGGCATGAATAACAACCCATAATCTTTGGGTCGTGCGATGTAGAAAAACCATCCGTGTTATGATGGCAAAGCAAACAACTCTCCTGCCTTCCGTTTATCATGGGTGAATCATTTACCTTGTCAGCATATTTACCCGAAGAAAAATCAGACCTGCCCAAATGATAAGCATCGAAAACCTGATAGGAATACCCTTGTTGCCAGGGGAAAATTCTGTGCCAGTTTTCGCCCCTGAAAAATAGACCATCCAACGAAAGCAACACGTAACCCATCGTCAAAACCAAAAGCAGCCTGCGTGACCAAAACCAGACCTGCTTGCTTTTATATCCTGCCATGTAAACCAGCATCAAAACAGCCGTCAATATCACCAAAAGCCACTGTGGATGACTAAACCGGAATAATAAATCCTGCAATCCAAGAAAATACCAGGGACCCTTTACTGTGGGATTAACGTTATCGTGCAAGGGCGCATTGAACCAAAATGAAGTAACCAGGATAATCAGGGTTGCATAAACAAAGGTCTTTATCTCCGGCCACAGTTTCCGGCTATGCTCGAAAACAAACACCAAAATAATAATGGTAAACGTTGCCGCATGGTTCAGGTAAATAAGCTGATAACTGCCGGGCTTACCAAAAATAATATAAGCAAGCAGGTTGCCCACCCACGGAATTTCGCGGGTAAGCCTTTCAACTATTTGCCGTGCCTGGAGGGTGTCAGCATCACCACGCAACAGAAAGCCGGTAAACATTACCAAAAACAGAATCACCAAACTCAACGTCAGTCTAAACCATACAACATGTTTTAACCGGATCGGCTTTTTAACCTTAAAATGCTCGTAAAGGTGTAGCAAAAGCAAAACAAGAAATAGCTGGGCACTCCAGTAATGAATGTTCCTTATCCATGAAGCGTAGGGGTTAACAAGCAAAATTTGTGATATGGATTGATAAGGTGCATCCACATCAAAAGGCACCATCAGCATGATACCCGATAGCAGCACCAATACAAACATGGCCAGGCTCCACTGTCCGAAAGAGGTTTCGGTAAAATATTTTTTTAATTGATTCAATAAAGAGTATCTAAATAAAAAATACTAACGCGGGTCAACCATTGTTTGCCCATCATTAAACAAAAGTAGGCAATATACCTGAGTTAAGCATCATAAAAAAAGTCATTGTAACTTCACTATATGGCCGCAACATTCTTTTATTATGAGATTGATGTATACATTTGCTAAAAAAACGATGCCCATATTTGTTAACTACTTTTCATTGGTTGTTCCAAAGGATATTCTGGAAAAAAAATATCCAGGCGGGGTGACGCAGTTTAAAAATGATTTTTCTTTTACCGAATGTGATGCGATGACGGAAGATGATGAACTTATCGCTCTTTACGCCATGGGATACCCCTATAAGGATGTTGAAAAACTTGTTTCAAAAGGTTTGCATTACAATCAGGAAGCCCTTTTCTCCACCGATTTTGTGGTCGTGGACAGGTTAAAACCGGAAAGTTGTCACTGGAAACCCGGCTGGTTTGAAACAAATAGCATCTTTTATTGGCATACCGACTGTGCCTCATGGCAAAAGGATAAAGCCAGGGAAATATCAAAAATGACCAT
The DNA here is from genome assembly GCA_024762735.1 of Bacteroidales bacterium. Classification (GTDB taxonomy): domain Bacteria; phylum Bacteroidota; class Bacteroidia; order Bacteroidales; family F082; genus B16-G9. Next base: position 4,010 of record JANTGU010000083.1, read on the forward strand.
GGACAAGGTTGAAGAAGCACGCCTGAGTAGATGGAACCCCTTTGATACCATTAGAACAAAAGATTAATCGACACTCAAAACCTGTTGCAAAAAGCATAGCTTTCAATTCATCCCCAAAAAACTTGGGGAATGGAAACGCCCGCTTATAAATATGAATTTTCAACAAGTTTCTTTCCATAAAAAACCTATCTTTGACTAAGATTCAGAAATGATAGTTTTAAAAGTTATCCAGCATGGAGCCATGAGATGAGGTGGGTATAATCGGGTTTGCCTATCAGCATCATTGCAAGTAAAATATGTTATTGCACCAACCCCCTATTTTTAGGACTGATTTAGTGCTGTAATGTACAAATTATTTTTCTTTAACATATCTTTGTTGTGACCAATTAAAAAATTGCTTCGGGAGGGAAGCAGAGCCGGTATCAAGTTCTGTTTTTATCCACCATTGTTATCATTTTTACCCTCTTTGATTTACTCAACAAAGGTGTTTATTCTTCAAATTAGGGGGGGTACTTTTCAATTAATATACTGGGGAATTTTCAAGAAATATATACAGCATTTAACTGAAACCTTGAACAAAGAAATTGGCTGATTCACCTAATAAGATTACATCAACTGGGGATGAAGCTGCTCCATGCCATTTACATACTTGGAGCTTTTGGTTAGTCTGAAAGGCAGGTTGTTGGTTACAAAAGCCGCTTCTTTATCATGCACGAAATCGTACTTTACTTCCACAATAAAATCATCGCTCCGGTAGCTTCTCAAAAAAGTGTTATTGACAGGCTCGATGGCGTGATACGACAAATCACGGTCGATGGTTAAGCGAAATTTTTCATCAAAAGTGGTAAAGTACTCCCTGCTGTAACGGTTCAACAACGAGGGACTCAAATGTTGCAAAACCTCATAAGCCCAGTCAGGTAAATCTGATTCGTCAAAAACCCTCTTTAGCACATCCATATTTAAAGACTCATCAACATTGAAAGGCTTTAACGGAAACGACAGTTTATTTCCTAAAAAACCCTCGCGTACCTTAAATTCCAACACGGGCTTTTGAATAGCACCGGTTAAATCGCCATACCAACGGATACGGGCTTTCTTCCGGCTTCCTTTACCCGAAACATTGTCGTAAAAGAAATCCAAATCGTTGGAATCGAGATAGATGTTGTTGATGTAACGCGGGTGGAAAATAACTCCAAAGGCAGCCGGATGGTTCCGAACCGCCTGCAATATAGCGGCATAATGCAAATCGGACACGACGAACTTTCGCTCATAGCGACTGATATCTTGATTAAAAGGAGGAAAAAACATACCGGTTGTTAGAAAGATTTACTCTCGACAAACGAAACCTTGACGTCGCTGGAAAGCTTACTGACTTCGGTTTTAAAATCCTGGAGTTTTTCCGGTTTTGGCGAATCAATCACAAACGAAACTTCAATGGCTTTTCCATTTTCATCATAACGTTTTAACTGATATTTCCCGAAAGTACTTTTAGCCACCTCCACAATTTTATTCAGGTCGATTTCCGAAGGATTCCCCGAAACATTCAGGTAAAGATTCTGCCAGGTAGATTTTCCCTTTATCAGGAACCTGCCCCATATAAACACCATACCAATGGTAAAAGCTTCTATCACCACCATGGTTTGATTAGCGCCCAGCCCCAGTCCTACCGAGATGGCAAAAAAGAGATAAGCCAGCTCTTCAGGCTCCTTAATGGCGGCCCTGAACCTGACAATGGAGAGCGCCCCTACCAAACCCAGTGACAAAGCCAACGATGACTTAACGATGGTAATAATAAGCATGGTGGTAAACGAGATGAGAAGAAAATTGGCAGAAAACTGTTTTCTATTTGAAATGGTTTTGGCGCATTTAATATAAGTAAACTCTAAAATAAGAGCCAGTACCAGCAACACGATGGCGTTTAACAAAAAGTCCTGTAACGAAATTTGCTGTTCCTGTGTAATTAAAAACTTTTGAAACAATCCCCACTTGTCATTCATGGAATTAAATTTTGATGGATTTTTTAAAACCGCAAAATTAACAAAAAGTTAATAGTAGCCATTGATGGTGTGACAAAAACAGTAATGGATGGCAATATTCGAGTAATGTGTTCAAGCTCACAGTTGCAAACCGTGAGAAAGATCAAAAGGGACTATTTACTTCTTACTCGCATCCCTCGATACAATTTTATCTTCCGAAACACCATACACCTCATCGGGTTCGTCGTTGCCAATGGGTTCGGTATGGATAATAACATCGTAGATGCGGGGAATTTTTCGCTTTAGCTCTCCTTCAATGCAGGACGCAATGCCATGAGCTTCGCTAAGCGACACATTGCCATCAATTTCAACATCAAGGGTTACTTCACAAAGATTAGCTATTTTTCTAACCCTGATGCGATGTGGGTTTTGAGCCCCGTCAACCTGCTTAACCGTATCAATAATGATCCGGTAGATTTCCGTGTCCTCGATACCATCCATCAGCTCGCGATTGGTTGACATAAAAATCCTAAACGCCACGACCATAATCCAAACACTAACAGCAAGGGCAGTAATGGTATCGAGGATGGGCATTTTTAAAATAAAGGTAAATGCCAAACCCACCATCACCGATACCGATATCACCACGTCGCTTTGCATGTTCTTTGAATTGGCAATAAGCATGGTGCTTTCCACCTCTTTACCCACCTTTTTTAAATAGGTTGCCAAAAGCTGCTTGCCAATAATTGAAACCACGATGACATAAATGGATATCATGCCCGGAATATCTCGCTCGGCAGGATGCAGCAACGATTCCGCCGCAGAAATAGCCAGCTGCGCCCCGGCAAAAAAGATGATAAACGCCAGCAACTTGGTGGCTACCGTATCGGCTTTTTTATACCCGTAAGGATACTTCGGGTCAGGAGGGTGAGCGATAATATGAGCCGTAATCAGGGTAATTACCGAAGTCATGATATCACTTCCCGAATCGATACCATCGGCCACCACGGCCATACTTCCCGCCACTATCCCGACGCCAATTTTAGCAACGGCCAAAAACCCGTTGCCCCAAATAGCAATTCTGGATGCTTTGATGATGGTTCGCTCACGAAGCGGCAATTTTGACATGGTGGTTATTTCTTTTCCTTTTTACTAAACAACACCTTGATGAAAAAATAGGCCGTAACAGTGGCAACCGTTCCTTGAACAACAATCATAAATATTAGCGCGTCGGTACTCATGACATTGGTTTTTTTGAATGGTTAAGTTTACGTTTGTTGGAGGCGATATGTACCATATAGGCAAGGCCCGCGATGGTTAGCAGCAGTAACAACCGCGACATGTCTTTGGCAAACATTACCGTAGGGGAACCGTTTTTAAACCATATCACCTCCTGGTTTACATGGAATATTTGCCCGATGATACTGTCAGAAGCGAAGGGCCAGGAGCCATTCGAAAACAGCTGATGAAAGGCTGTTTGCCAATCGGCCACCTCTCCGTTGAGGGGTTTTATGAGCGAGGTGATAAGAATAACAATCAGGAAGAGCGGGGTCACCCATTTGATGATGGGTTTGTATATTTTGGGTACTTTAATGTCTGCACCATCGGTAATTTCGTTCCAGCCTTTATCCATGCCAAACACCCATCCAAACAAGATAATCTCGGCCACAGCAAAAATTACCAGCGCAACCGTGCCGGTCCAGTAATCGTACTCGTCGAACACGCCGGCCTGGAAAAAGAGAATGGTAGGCAGTGCCAGCACAAGCACCAACGCACCAAGCGTGTAAGCACCTCTTTTACGGCTCCAGCTAAATTCATCTTCCACAAATCCCATCCAGGGCGTACCCATGGCCAACGAGGAGGTAATGCCGGCGATAAACAGCAAGCCAAACCAGGCTACCCCCGCCATACTGGCGAGCAGCGGACCCCATTTACCAAACAGGTAGGGCATGGTTTTAAAGGCCATCATAAACCCGGCATTCTCTTTTACCCAATCCAGTCCCATGTAACCCACGGCAATGGGAATAACGATAGAAGCGCCCAATACAATTTCAACAAAACCATTCATCCAGCCTGCCGTCATGGCATTCAGGGCAATGTCTTCATGTTTTTTAACATAGGCAGCGTAACAGAGAATGGTGCCCATGCCCACTGACAAGGTAAAGAATATCTGCCCTGCTGCCGCCAGCCATACTTTTGGGTTGCTCAAACTATCGAAATTGGGCTTCCATAAAAAGTCGAAGCCAACCAGCGAGTTGCAGGTAGCGCATCCGGGCTCACCCGTATCACCTAACGAAAAAGCCATAATAGCCAAAAAAATCCCAAAAATTAACAGCATGGGCATGGCAATCTTGGCCACCTTTTCAATACCCCCACTAAGCCCTTTCGACAACACATAAACATTGATAGCCAGGGTAACAATAAAAGCCACGATGGCCAACAGGGGAAAATTAACAATCAGTCCGCCGGCATTTCCGGAAGCCGCCTTTATACCCACATAATCATTAAAAACCTGACTTACTTCGGCAGAGCTCAACCCGTTAAAAGTTTGAAGAATAGAATTAAATGTATAGGATAACGTCCACGATTCGATATAGGTGTAATAAGAGAGG
>JANTGU010000084.1 GCA_024762735.1 Bacteroidales bacterium
CCTTTACACTGCTTCCATGGAACCCTCACAACGACTCTGTTGTTTCGCCCTTTGTAAAGGAGAGAATCCTGGAATCGTTGAAAAATGAAATGATAAAAAGGGGCTACTTTTATGTTGCCGACATGAAAAAAGCTGACCTGGGCGTGAACAGCTTCGTGTTGTTACAAGAAAAAAGCGATTACCAATATTATAGTAACTATTATGGCCCGTATGGTTACTATTATTCAAGCCCATGGGCATGGGGTGGTTACTACGGAAATCCTTACGGTTCGGTACAGCGGGTTGATTATACCGAGGGAACCCTTATTATTGACGTGTTTGACACGCATCAAAAAAAGCTGATCTGGCAGGGTATTGGTGTGGGAGAAGTGAATAGGCACACCACCGGAAAAAACGTAGGGAAAATCGTATCGCAGATACTTTTTAAGTATCCTGTTAAGTATAAATAACCTTTATTGGTTTAACATTTGCTCAACAAGCCGGGGAACACCAACTCCGGCTTTTTCTTTGATAATATGTAATGGATTCCCGGCTTTGGAAGTTGCATTGGGGTCTACATAGTACGTGGGAATACCTTTTTTAATATAATGTATCAGGCTGGCTGCCGGATAAACAACCATCGACGTGCCAATGACCATAAAATAATCTGCCTGTTTTGCTGTTTCGATGGCTTGCTCAATCATAGGAACCGGTTCCCCAAACCATACAATATGGGGTCGCAGCTGTGACCCTTTTTCGCACAAATCACCCAATTTTAGTTCCCAGCGATTAAGCTCATAAATCAAGGTAGGATCAACAGTGCTTCTGGCCTTTTTAAGTTCGCCATGTAAATGAAGAACATGCGAGGAGCCGGCTCGTTCGTGCAAATCGTCAACATTTTGAGTGATGATTGCAACACGATATTTCAACTCCAGTTTGACAAGAGCATAATGGCCTGCATTGGGCTGGGCAGTAAACAGTTTTTTTCTTCGCTCGTTATAAAAATCCATGACCAATTGCGGAGTGTGCTGCCAGGCATAGGGTGAGGCAACTTCTTCAACCCTGTGGTTTCGCCACAGGCCGTTGTTGTCTCTAAAAGTATTACACCCACTCTCGGCACTAATGCCCGCCCCGGTTAATACAACTACTGTTTCCATGGTTGATAAATATTGAATACAAAGATAAGGCTTTCAGTGAATGGCTCGTGCGAAATCTCCAAAACAGTCTAACGACACACAGGAGAATGATTATCGACCCTATAGGGGTCGAACCTTAATAGCCCGGGGTGTAATCCCGGGTATAAAGAAAAATTGAATCTGTTTTGGCGCGTTTTTTTTCGCGTTAGCCCTGAGCTAGGCCCCTGAGCCTGTCGAAGGGTGCCCCAGGGCAGCATGAAAAAAACGTGACAAAACATAAAGAACAAATATGAGTAGAATACAAAGTTATAAACTGATGAAACAGTAAGGGCCATAAAAGAAGAATCCCCGGTTCATGGCTGAAGCAGGGATTCTGGCAAGGCGGATATGGCAAGGACGCCATAAAGTATAAAGGATTAAAGGAAAAAGGATTTCTTATTAATAATGGTGTACAACCTCAGGTGCTTGGCATCAAGCGATTCAAAAAAATAAACTTTGTCACCCTTGATAAATACTTTCGAGTTTTCGCGGATGGCCGACTCTTCAAAAAAGCCCTGCTGCATTATTTCTTCTATCGAGTAGATTGCGTTAACTTCCATTTTATTTCATTTTTATCTTGTACCCGTCTTTTGAGCATATTGGACAGTAAGAATCTTTCACTATTGAGATATAACCACAGCGCTCGCATTTGTAGTACTTCGTGCGTCTTACTTTCCTCTTTTCCGGTGCGACGCTTTTTAAACTTAAATTAAACATTGTTCTAGTATTGTTAAATGTGTTATTAGTAGAATCAACTGCTGTGCCAAGAATTCCTGCTTTTAGAAAATAAATCTTTAACTACATGAATTATAGAGGCTATAACCCGTTATTTATTTTTAGTTAGAATAATTGAGCGGCATTAACAAAGCAGCTTGTTAACTATTTTTTAACGTTAACGGATAGAAGTTACGAAATCGTAAGTACGCAAAAACAGAAGAAATAGTTGGTCTGATAGGGTAGCAGGGATGACAGTTGTTGTCCATCATAGTGAGGAACGATGATAAATATCTTTATCTTTGCCCTAAAAATAAAAGAATATGCAATCATATAAACCTTATACATGGCAGTGGAGCGAGTTGACAAGCAGAGCTGAACGGATGGTGAACGATGTTTTATCAAAAACTGACAGGTTAAGCGCCTTGAAAACGATTCTTGGAGTCATTGACCTAACCACGTTAAGTGGCGATGATACCGATCAAAGGGTATCTTCCCTGTGTCAAACCGGCATCCGGTTTAAAAACGAAAAACTGGGTATACCTCAGGTGGCAGCCGTATGTGTTTACCCTGTTTTTGTTCCACTTGTAAAAAAAGAGTTGGAAGGAACAGGAATACGAACGGCTTCGGTGGCCGGTGCGTTCCCCAGCGGACAATCACCATTGGAAATTCGTGTGGCTGAAGTGGACTGGGCAGTAAAGATGGGTGCCGATGATATTGATATGGTTATTTCCCGGGGCAAGCTTTTGCAAGGAGATTATGATGATGTTTTTGAAGAGGTGCAGGAAATCAAGGCCGTTTGTAACCAGGCTCATTTAAAAGTTATTTTGGAAACCGGAGAGCTCAAATCGGTTGAGAAGATCCGGAAAGCGTGTGAACTTTCCTTGATGGGAGGAGCTGATTTTCTTAAAACTTCCACGGGAAAAATTCAGCCAGCAGCTACACCCGAAGCCTTTTTAATTATGTTGGATACCATCAAAGAGTTTTATGAAATGACCAAGGGGGTTAGAATCGGTATTAAACCGGCCGGAGGTATTTCATCCCCCGAGGAGGCTTTGGTTTATTACGCGCTGGTAAAGGGTGTTTTAGGCGATGAATGGCTTAACAAAGATTTGTTTAGAATTGGTGCCAGTCGCCTTGCCGGAAAAGTATATGATGAAATTATTGAATTATCAACCGTTTAAATGATGAAAAAGTTTTTATTTCTTTTTACCATGCTGATGGCGCTTCAGCCACTACACCGCTTAACAGCACAAACTACGCTGGACACGGCGGTTAACTTTCATGTTAAAACCATCGACGGGGAACCCATCTGGTTGTTCGACTTATTGGATAGCGAAAATAAAATTGTGGTGATTGACTTTTTCTCCACCTCGTGTGGACCCTGCCAGCTTTATGCTCCCGACTTCCAAGCGAGCTATGAAGATTTTGGCTCAAACACCGGGAATGTTTACTATATGGGAATTAACTGGGGGGCTGATAATCAGGCAGTACGTTCGTTTGACAGCACGTACAACCTGACATATCCCACGGTTAGCGGAACTCAGGGCGGAGGCAACGGGGTGTTCAACGATTACAACATTCTCTCCTATCCCACGGTTATTGTTATTGTACCCGAGGATCATCTTATTGTGAACAAGGAAATAGTGCCCCCTGTGCGTGATAGCATCAATCAGGCGGTTACAGCAGCCGGTGGTATTTTGGTAGGTATCGGGGAGGAACAACGTTCATTGCCAAAAGCAGTGGTTTTTCCCAATCCTGCCGGTAATAGAGCAACCATTAGAATTTCGCATAACAAGCAGGAAGAAATATCAGTAGTGATTTACGATTTGCCTGGAAGGGTGAAGGTACGTATGCCTGCCAGCATGTATGATGCAGGTACCGTGGATGTTCCTCTTGCTTTGGAAGGCCTTAGCGATGGTATTTATTTTGCTGCTGTTACTATTAACGGGCATACTATTGTGCGACAATTTGTAAAATCTAGCTTATGATCCGGAAATTATTTTTTCATGGAGTCGTTCTGCTGGCTATCCTGACCATGGTTGGCTGCAATCCTGACGATTCGACGGGAGGGGGAGGGGGTACCCCTGATGTGGTGGCTAAATATCTCGGCACCTGGCATGTTACCGATAACAAGGCTAAATTTAATTACGATGTGACTATTGAGCGGGATGTGTTGTACGACACCAAGGTGGTGATGAAAAACTTTGCAGGACTGGGAAGTCACGTGTCGGGAGAGGTGGTAGGCAGTGCAGTGGTTGTTGACAAGCAGACGGTAAACGGCTACAGTGTGGAGGGAACCGGCTCCTACTCTTCTAATACTTTATTGAAGTTTTCCTACCTGCTTTCCGATGGCATCGATGATGAAATGCGGGATGCAACTTTTACCAGATAAACCCCTTGGAGGTGCTGTCTTGAAAATAGGGAGGCATACTCTTTCTTACATAAATGGTCGTGTCAATAGCTTGCAATGAGTCCTCCTTTGCTTTGGCTTCTTTTTTTATCTCCATATTTATATTGGCCTCCAGTTGCGACAGTTTGGCCAGCACTTTGTCGTAAATGGCAATCATTTTATCCGGATCGGTATTGTAATAGTCAACATTTTGCTTTAACAGCAAAGGGGTGAGATGATATTTTTGATAGATGTAGGCGTAATATTTTTCCTTGTCGTTCCCAGCTTTTTTATGTGATATCCTTTTGTAGGTGATGGCGCCGTCAGCCAGTTGTACTTCGGTAAGCACTTCCACCAGGCTGTCTTCTGATAACAACCTGTCCGGTTTGCTTACTGTATCCTTAACCTCATGGTAACAAGAGGTTAAGAAAGATAGTAACAAAACTGTCAGTGCTATATTTAACGCGTACGAGAATTTTGTCATGGTTTGTTTAGTTGCCCATCTCCGACATGAATTTAATACGCATTAACCTGATTTCATCTTCGGAGTACTCCGATTCACCCAGCTCCTCGAGGGCAGCTTCAATGGAATCGGTTTCTGCTTCTGAAAAATAGTCGTAAATATCATCCTGATGGTACTCGTCCACGTTTTCCTGAATATAGTAATCGATGTCGATTTTGGTACCCGAGGATACAATGTGCTCAATTTCATCCAACAGTTCGCTAAATGTGAGGTTTTTAGCATGGGCGATGTCATTTAACGGTAGCATTCGGTCGATACTTTGAATAATGTACACCTTTAATCCCGATTTGTTAACCACTGACTTAATAATCATGTCGTTGGGTCTGATGATATCATGCTCTTCCACGTATTGATTAATCAACTCAAGAAAAGGCTTTCCATAGCGTCGTGCTTTTCCGGCTCCCACCCCCACAATTTGTTGCAGCTCTTCCATTTTAATGGGATACTGAATGGCCATATCTGCCAACGAGGGATCCTGAAAAATGACAAAGGGAGGAAGTCCCTCTTTTTTCGAGATGTCCTTTCTGAGGTCCTTAAGCATTTTTAATAAGGTGTCATCCGAGCCGCTTCCTGCTTTTCCGCCGGCATTAACCACGATACCGTCATCCCCTGTCTTTTCGTAATCATGATCTTTGGCGAGCATGATGCTGTACGGTTTTTTAATGTAATCGAGCCCCTCTTTAGTAATTTTTAAAATTCCGTAGTTTTCAATTTCTTTAATAACCAGGCGGTTAATCAAACACTGCCTGATAATGGTGTTCCAGTATTTCTCGTCATGCTGGCTTCCTTTACCAAAAAAGGATGTTTTGTCAAGCTTTATACTTTTAACATTGCCACTGGCTTTTCCTGCCAAAACTTCGGCAATCATTTTCGATTTGTACTGCTCTTTAAGCCCCACGATGGTTTCCAGGGCAAGTTTAATATCATCTTTGCCTTCAAACTTTTCTTTCGGGTGCAAACAGTTGTCACATGCTCCGCAGTTGTCTTTTGGATAGCTTTCGCCAAAATAGTGCAACAGCAGTCGATGCCGGCAAACTGATGATTCGGCATAGGCAATGGTTTCAAACAGTAGCTCTTTGGCAATCTCCTGCTCTGCCAGGGGCTTGTCTTTCATGAACTTTTCTAACTTCAAGATATCGTCGTAACTGTAAAAGGTGATACAGTTTCCTTCACCGCCATCACGGCCGGCCCGTCCGGTTTCCTGATAATAGCCTTCAATGCTTTTGGGTATGTCGTGGTGGATTACAAAACGTACATCCGGTTTATCAATGCCCATTCCAAAAGCAATGGTAGCCACGATAACATCCACATCTTCCATTAAAAACATATCCTGATTTCTTCGTCTGATGGATGACTCCAGTCCCGCGTGGTAAGGCAGGGCTTTGATACCGTTTACTACCAGGGTTTCGGCAATTTCTTCCACTTTTTTACGACTCAGGCAATAAATAATCCCCGATTTTCCAGGTTGCGTTTTGATGTATTTGATGATGTCTTTAATAACCTCTTTGGTTTTAGGCCTGATTTCGTAATAGAGGTTAGCCCTGTCGAATGACGATTTAAAGACTTTTGCCTCATTCATCTCCAGGGTTTTAATAATATCTTCCTGCACTTTCAGGGTGGCGGTGGCTGTAAGGCCAATGATGGGTACTTTGTGCCCTATGGCATTAATGATGGGTCTTAACTTGCGATACTCCGGACGAAAGTCATGACCCCATTCCGAAATACAGTGTGCTTCATCGATGGCATAGAATGAAATATTGATTTGCTTCAAAAAATCAATATTCTCCTCTTTAGTTAACGACTCGGGAGCCATGTATAACAACTTGGTTTTTCCGTCAAGCAAATCTTGTCTAACCTGATTCATCTCCATCTTAGAGAGGGAAGAGTTCATAACATGGGCAATGCTGTCTTGCGAACCAAAGTTGCGAATCATGTCAACCTGGTTTTTCATCAACGCTATTAATGGCGACACCACGATGGCCGTACCCGGTTTTATCAAAGCAGGCAACTGGTAGCAAAGCGATTTACCCCCTCCTGTCGGCATAACAACAAATACGTCGTTTCCATCCAACACGCTCTCGATGATAGGTTTTTGGTTTCCCTTGAAACTTGAAAACCCGAAATAGGTTTTCATTACCTTTGCCAATCCGTACTTATCCTTATTTGTTTCCATGAATCAATGATAAAGTTATCTTTGTAGCATTAAACAATCATAATTATTAAATTTCGTTTAATTAGTGATTGATGTAAAATCTGCTCTCACAAATATAAGTGTTTTTATTTTTTTGAAACCATAAATATCAAAAAATATTGAAAAATATTGAAAATAAAATTCAAAAGTCAGCAATTACGGCTATCAACGAAGAAAACAGAGCCATTAAGAATCTGGTAAATTCTGTTAATGATGATTTTGTTGCTGCTGTAAAGCTGATATTTGGTTCGCGGGGAAGGGTGGTTATTACGGGTATTGGTAAAAGTGCCAATATTGCCACCAAGATCGTGGCTACTTTAAACTCTACCGGAACGCCGTCGGTTTTCATGCACGCTGCCGATGCCATACATGGCGATATCGGCCTGGTTCGCCCGGGCGATGTAGTGGTCGCTATTTCAAAAAGTGGCGAAACACCCGAGATAAAAGTGTTGGTTCCATTGATTAAACACCGGAAAAATACATTGGTTGCCATGGTAGGCAATACCAAGTCTTATTTGGCCAGGCAGGCTGACTACGTATTGGATGTTACCGTCGAAAAGGAGGCGTGCCCCAATAACCTGGCGCCTACTTCGAGCACGACAGCACAATTGGTTATGGGAGATGCGCTTGCCATCAGTCTGTTGGAATTGCGGGGATTTACCGCTGCCGATTTTGCCAAGTTTCATCCCGGTGGTGCATTAGGGAAAAGAATGTTTTTCAGAGCGGAGGATTTGGCTGTCAACAACGAGGTGCCCAGGGTGGATGTCCATGAAAAGGTGGCGAATATTATTATCGAGATATCATCCAAACGTTTGGGAACCACAGCGGTTGTTGATGAGGGTAAGTTGGTGGGTATTGTTACCGACGGTGATTTGCGAAGGATGCTGGAAAGACATACCGATTTTCAGCATCTCACGGCTGCTGACATCATGACGAAAAACCCTAAAACCATCGAAAAAGATGAACTGGCCATCGATGCTTTAACTATCATGCGCGAAAACAACATTACCCAATTGCCCATTATGGACAAAGGTAAATACGTGGGAGTTATTCATTTACATGATATTTTAAAAGAGGGAATCTTTTAATGAATTATTTGGCTCACGATATGAATGCTTATCATGGTAAGATGAACCATAGCCTTATGGAGGTTGTTGATATTGTTAAGGTGTGCACCATTTGGAAAAAACAATCCAAAAATAGTTATGACAAAAATGACTAAATTTGTAGTGAATTATTAATTTAATGAAATATGTTCAAAACAATAGATATTGACCGTAAAAGACTAACTATTATGGGGGTGCGTTTTTCAAGTTTGAAAACTTTGGAAAGTACTGCCAATGCAATTGGAAGCAATATGTTTGAAGGTTTTGAGCCAACTCCAAAAAGTGTTGAAATAATTAGAGATTATTTGACTGGAAATATTTCCTTGTCTGATTTAATTCAATTTGCAAAGGAAAAATCGTATGTCTGACTCATACATATACATTGACC
>JANTGU010000085.1 GCA_024762735.1 Bacteroidales bacterium
TTTGATTTTTGCCCGGCATCCTGCCTTGCAATCCATTGCCATGATGTCGATTATCGGCATCCTATCGGTGGTACTCATCACCTTCTCCATCGAGCCGGTATTATTCAGGTGGCTTACCACCTATTCAAAGGGAACGCGGAAAAGGCCTGTTACGTTCCTGGATTTTATTTTTTCCATCTGGTCGGGAATTTTGTTTATTGGAGGAGGAGCCATGTTATCGGTAATAGCAGGCATACTGCAACTACTACCCGGGGATGAGCAAAAGAAGAAACTCTTTTTCCACAAACTGCTAAAGCATTCGACCAAGGCACTTATCTATTCCAACTTCCTGTCTCCCAAAAAATTTATCAATCCCCATGGCGAGGACTTTTCTAAACCGGCCATCATCATTGCCAATCACCAATCGCACATCGACCTGATGATTTTGATGTTACAAACCCATAAAGTAGCTGTGTTTACCAACAAGGCCAATTACAACAACAAAGTGTACGGAAAAGCACTTAAGTATGCCGGTTTCATCCCTGCTTACACGGGTCATGAAGATGCAACGAAACAACTTGCACGGTTAGTAGGTGAAGGCTACTCACTGGCTATCTTTCCCGAAGGCCACCGAACCGATGACAGTCACATCCGGCGCTTTCACAAGGGGGCCTTTTATCTTGCCGAGAAGCTGAATCTTGACATCATTCCCATGGTTATCCACGGCCCTAACGAGATGCTTAAGAAAAGTGAACTCTTTTTAAAAAGAGGAACCATTACAGTAAAAATTTACCCCCGGCTTTTGATAACAGACTCACGATGGGGCGAAGACCTACGTGAAAAAAAGCATGCTATCCAGGAGTGGTTTCGACATGAATACGCGACCCTGAAGGAGGAAGCTGAAACCCCTGAATACCTCGCGGGATTTATTAAGCAAAACTTCATTTACAAAGGTCCCATACTCGAATGGTACACGAAAATTAAAATCAGGCTGGAAGCGGACTACCGCTTTTTTGATGAAATCATTCCACGCAATGGCATCATCACGGACCTGGGTTGCGGTTATGGCTACCTTGGATTGATGCTGTCGTTGCGGTCGGCAGCGCGTACCGTTCATGGATTTGATTATGATGAGCAAAAAATCAAAACCGTCGCCCATTGTGCTGTTGCCGGGAGCAACTGCACCTTTGAGCAAGCCGACATCACCCGAATAGCATTGCCCCCATCGGATGTATTTATTTTAAACGACGTTTTGCACTACTTCCCACGGGAAAAGCAACAGGATGTCTTACTGCGCTGTATGCAAAGCGTTCACTCCAAGGGAATGATCATTATCCGCGATGGAGATAAAGCATTAAAGAAAAGACACCGGGGTACCCGTTTAACCGAGCTGTTTTCAACCCGAACCGGTTTTAACAAAACGGAACACGAATTGGAATTTATTTCAGAATCGATGATACGAGATTTAGTTGACCTCTCAAACTTTGATTTTGAGGTCATCGATAAAACCCAGTTTACATCGAACAAAATATTTATTATCACTAAAAAACAGTAACAAACCAATCAGAAATTTATGGACAACAAATACGACATCATTGTTATAGGAAGCGGTATTGGCGGGCTTATGAGCTCGTTTGTATTAAGTAAACACGGTTATAAAGTCTGTCTGCTGGAAAAGAACGGAAAGCTGGGCGGCACCTTGCAGGCGTACAAGCGCAACGGCCGTATGCTGGGAACCGGGATGCACTACATTGGCAGCCTGGATGAAGGACAGATGATGCACAACATTTTTAAGTATTTCGGTCTGTTCGAAGGGTTGCAATATCAACGGATGGATGACGACGGTTTTGATGTCTTCAACATCGGGGGCAAAGAAATCAAATTTCCCATGGGGATGAACAACTACCGCAAAAGCATGGTTCAGCAATTTCCCGAAGAAGAAGAAGCCATCAACCAATATATTTCAGGGCTTTTGAGCACTGTCAAAGAGCAAGATGTTTACTCGCTACAGGAGCCCTCGGAAGGAAAAAACTCCGAAAGCAGCTTTTTGGCAACCAACGCCTGGGACTACATCTGCTCGCTCACCAACAATCCCGATTTAAGAAACAACATGGCAGCGCTCAATTTTGTGTATGCCGGGCGCAAGGAAGTTACCCCCATGTACAACCATGCCCTTATCAACTACTATTTTATCAGCAGCGCTTACCGCATTGTGGGCAATACCCAGATGATTGCAGACCGGTTGGCATCGCAGATAAAATCGCTTGGCGGGACCATTTACAATCGTCAGGAAGTTAACGAACTGGTTTTTGACGGGGATAAGTTAACCGGAGTAAAAACCACTTCGGGGGATACCTATTTTGCCGACAGCTTTATTTCGAACGCACACCCCGCCACTACTATGGGATGGATTCCGGAAGGCAAGATTAAGAAAACTTACCGCAAGCGACTAACCAACCTGCACGATACGCTGTCTGCCTTTTCGTTACACCTGATTTTAAAACCGGGCACGGTAAAGTATCGAAACTTCAATTACAACTTTTACAAAAACAGCGATGTGTGGTATGCTTCCACCTACGATGAGAAAAAATGGCCTGAACACTATTTTATCCATTGGCCTGCCGACAAGCTCAATCCTGAATACGTGGACAATGTAACGATTTTAACACACATGAAGTTTGAAGAGGTGGAAAAATGGAAAGAGCTTCCCATCAAACGGCGGGGTGAGGAATACGAGCAGTTTAAAAAAGCAAAAGCTGAGAAACTGTTAAATTTGGTTTCGGAGCAGTTTCCCGAATTTAAAGAAAACCTGGAAACCTATTACGTGGCTACTCCCCTGTCGTTTAAAGACTACCTGGGCACTCCTACCGGCTCGATGTATGGCACCGAGCGTAATTTTGAACGTCCCTTCGATTCGTACCTGTCGCACCGCACAAAAATTCCCAACCTCTTTTTAACCGGTCAAAATCTGAACCTGCATGGCATGTTGGGAGTTAGTTTAAGTAGTTTAATAACATCGGGTGAATTTGTGGGGTTAAAAAAACTTTTAAAGGATGTGAGAGAGTCCTTTTAATCACCAAGAGTGTCATGGTAGCATAGATTGTTCATTTTACACCCCAGATGCCTCATGAAAAATTATGGCCGTATCCTGTTGATCTCTCTTCTGGTTTTGCCAGCAGTACTATTAGCTCAAAACCAACGCGTTTATGTTGCCGAAGGTGTTGGCACCACGATGATTGAAACATCGAAGAACTACACCACCACCACCTTTTACGATAGCTTTTGGGATTTTGATGCCGATTTCAAATATGGCATCCTCTATTTAATCAATGGCGACTCCATCGACAACCTGGGCATCCGGTACAACATTACCCGCGACCGCTTTGAAGCAGTAAGCAATGAGAAAAAGGGTATCTATATTGTGAACCCCGATGTCATCACACGGATTCGGCGCATGAGTGAAGAGTTTGCCCACTTCAAATATTATAACGCACAAAACCGACTCTCGAAAGGATATTTTAACATCGTGGACGATGGTAAAACCAAACTACTTTACCGTAAGGCCGAGAAACATAAAGAGGGAAAGAAAGGTGCCTTTGGCTACTCCTCCTTCAAGTCGTTTGATTCGGATTACTACATCAAAAAAACAACCGAAAAATATCCCGTGCTCATCAAACGAAACAGGCAATCGGTGTTGGATAACCTTGGAGATGAAAAGGAGGCCATCGAAGCATTCGTAGCTAACAACAGCCTGCACTACCACAAAGTCCATGACCTGGTTTCTATCCTAACATTTTATGACCGATTAAAAAATCAAAATTAACATGGAAAAACATCTGCTATCGAAATCAACTTTTATGCGTGGCGCTCAATGCCCCAAGTCGTTGTACCTGCATAAAAAGCGGCCTTTTCTTCGAGACCGGCTTGCCCCGGAGCAACTGGCAAAATTCAGAAGGGGCACCAAGCTTGGCCTGGTGGCACAACGACTGTTTCCGGGGGGGATTGATGTAAGACCCCGCTCGTACCAGCAATACGCTAAAAAGCTGATGGAAACACAAGAGGTGATCCATTCGCAAAGTCACGATGTTATTTATGAAGCAGGTTTTCAATATGACAGGCTGTTGGTTTTCCTTGATATTCTTGCCAAAGAAGAGAACAATTGGGTTGGCTACGAAGTTAAAAGCGCTTTAAAAATTTCGGACACCTTTTTGCTAGATGCGGCCTTTCAATACTATGTGATTACCAACTCGGGGCTGCCTCTTAAAGATTTTCAAATCATTTATATCAACAAGGATTACCAATTTGACGGAACCTTGAACCTGGATGCCCTGTTTAATAAAGAGAGCGTTTTGGACAGGATTCTTCCGCTCCAGTCGTTTGTAAAAGAAAAGATTGAAGAGAGCAAGGCCGCGCTGGAGCTGAAAAAGTCGCCGCCTATTGAACCCGGAGCACAGTGTACTACCCCATACCCGTGTGATTTTATCGGACACTGCTGGAAGAAAATTCCAAAAGAGCAGTGGCCGCAGATTTCGTATTCGGGCGAAGAGTTTTACGATTTTGTTGATGAGGTGTTAAAGCTGGTTAAGGTTGTGTAAGTAGAGAGGGTTAGGGCAAGAAGTTCGAGAATATATTCACCGCAAAGGACGCAAGGGATTTAACCGCAAGGGACGCAAGGGTTTCGCAAGGAACGCGAAGGGAATTGACCGCTAAGAGCGCAAGGGAATACGCAAAGGACGCTAGGAACGATTCACTTTGCGAACTTTGCGTATTCTTAGCGTACTTAGCGGTTAAATGTTTGACCGCAAGGGATAGTACACAAGGCACACTATGAAGCATATTTTTTTCTATCTTTGTTAATCATCGAATGAAACTAAAATTATGCTGGTTAAAACGTTTGGCAGTGCCCTGCAGGGAATCGATTCCATGCTCATTACCGTGGAGGTGAGTGTTGGCAAGGGAACCGGGTTTAGCCTAGTGGGACTACCCGACAATGCCGTGAAAGAGAGTAACCAGCGGGTATTTTCATCCATTTGGAATTCGGGATTCAGGTATCCCCACAACAAGGTGGTCATCAGCATGACACCGGCCGATGTAAAAAAAGAGGGTTCCGCTTACGACCTGACTATCGCCATCGGCATTTTGGCAGCATCGAAACAAATCTCCGACGAGCACCTTAGTGAATATCTAATCATGGGAGAGCTTTCGCTTGATGGCAGCATCAATCCCATTAAAGGAGCGCTCCCCATTGCCCTGAGTGCTAAAAAAGCGGGTTTCAAGGGAATCATTCTTCCCGAGGTAAATGCACCCGAAGCTGCTATTGTGGAGGGTCTTACCGTGTTTGGCTTTAAAACATTGGCTGATGTAGCCGAAATGCTGGACGATAAAATAACCCCGTTACCCGTTACTGTAAACCTGGAAGCACTCTTTGAAAGTGGCACGTCCGACTACCCCTTCGATTTTGAAGACGTGAAAGGACAGGAAAACATTAAACGTGCCTTGGAAATTGCAGCTGCCGGTGGCCACAACGTAATCATGATTGGCCCTCCCGGTTCGGGAAAAACCATGCTCGCCAAACGACTTCCCTCTATTCTCCCTCCCATGACGCTGGACGAAGCATTGGAGACTACCAAAATCCATTCGGTTTCAGGGGTATTAAGCAGCGATACCGCCCTGATTACTTCCAGACCTTACCGATCACCTCATCACACCATCAGCGATGCCGGTTTGATTGGCGGCGGCACTTTTCCACAACCCGGTGAAATATCGCTGGCACAAAACGGTGTTTTGTTTTTGGATGAGCTGCCTGAGTTTAAACGTTCGGTGCTGGAAGTGATGCGGCAGCCCATGGAGGACCGGGTGGTAACCATTGCCAGGGCAAAAATGAGCGTGGAATATCCCGCCTCGTTTATGCTTGTGGCTGCCATGAATCCCTGCCCGTGTGGTTACTACAACCATCCTACCCGTGCTTGTGTTTGCTCACCGGGTGCCGTTAAAAAGTATCTCAACCGGATATCAGGCCCCCTCATGGACAGAATCGACCTGCACGTGGAAGTTATCCCGGTATTGGTGAAAGACCTGACAGAACTTCCCAAGGGAGAATCCAGTAACATTATCCGCGAGCGGGTTATCGCTGCCCGAAAAATACAGCAACAGCGCTTTAAAGATACCAACCTTCACAGCAATGCTCAAATGTCGCGCAAAGACCTGGAAAAATATTGCCAATTAAATAGCGAAGGCGTCAGCTTGTTGAAAACCGCCATGGAGAAACTAAGTCTGTCAGCCAGGGCTTACGACAGAATTTTAAAAGTATCGCGCACCATTGCCGATTTGGAAAAGTCAGAAAACATCAAGTCCAATCATTTGGCCGAGGCCATCCAGTACCGAAGCCTTGACAGGGAAAATTGGGGAAATTAAAAACAACGATGGCAAAACATCGGTTTGGTTAAAATTTATAAAAGCATAACATGGATTTCACACCTATCGATTTAGAAAAGTTAAACAGTGTAAACAAGGGCACCATGATGGAGGCACTTGGCATAGAGTACCTCGAAGCCCGCGAGGGTTATCTAAAAGCCAAAATGCCGGTGGACGAACGCACGTACCAGCCGGCAAAGTTATTGCATGGTGGCGCCTCGATGGCACTGGCCGAAACGTTGGGAAGCGTGGGGTCGTCCATCATGGTCAACCTGAACGAGTACGAGGTGCGGGGGTCGCAACTCAGTGCCAACCATATTAAAAGCGCCAAAGAGGGCTGGGTAATTGGCGAAGCCATCCTGCTGCACCGTGGACGCAACACCCACGTTTGGAATATCGACATAAAGGATGAATCGGGTAAGCTGATTTCTACCTGCCGACTTACTAACTTCATTATCAAGAGGCGGAAGAAAAGTTAATCGCCGGGTGTTTTGTTAAAAGGTGATGGTTATTACATCGCTGAACATGAATTCTATGAATAGGTAACGGTTCAATCCACCCGGGTGATAGCTGTAAACAACAGATGGAAATTCACTATTTGTCACCCCAAAATAATTCCGTGAAACAGGTTCTCCTGTTTTGATTCATCTTTGACTTTAAGAAAAATAGAGGAGCATCCTCACTCATCAACTTTGTGTTTTTCGTAAAACAAAGCACTTACTTTGCTTTTACACCCAGTTGTGTCAAAGCTTTCTCAACAGTGGTCACCGGCAAATTGCAAGTTTTGTCTTCACACACGTAAAGCAGCGTTTCCCCCTCCACGAATCTGTTTTGCAGCAAGGGTAAGTCCGAAGGAGTTTTGCTTCCGGAAACAAGATGTGGGAGGTAATTCCGTGCCAGCTGTTTGTTATCATCAAGCGCATGGTCTCCCACTATTACCACTTCCCTTTGAGGAAAAATATACCGGTTTGTTAACCGTGCCCAATGTGAATAATAGGGCATATTATGTAACATCCGCGGATAGATTGCCCTTGTCATATTTTTCGCGACAGCCAGATAATCATCTTCATCAAAGTAGTTGCCCAGCTGGTAAAGCACCCAGGCCATTTCTGCATTGGAGGAAGGAATCACGTTGTCAGAGACTTCAAATTTTGGCAATATAATGCTGCCCTGTTCAAGCTCGGAATAATTAAAAAATCCCTCATCGCCACTATAAAAGTGAAGCATGGTGTAATCAATCAGTTTTTGAGCCAGGCTCAACCACTTTTCATCGAAAGTTGCGCGATATAAACCTACGAATGCTCCGGCAGTAAAGGCATAATCATCGAGAAAGGCAGGAATAAATTCACGATTATTCTTTTTCGAACGCCACAGCTTCCCCCCTGCATCTAACCTATGGCTAACAATAAAATCAGCGGTACGAAGTGCCTGATCTAAAAACATCTCATCACCAAAAGCGCTGTATGCATCCAACAGTCCCGTAATGGTGAGCGCATTCCATGAGGTTAACACCTTTGTATCGGTTGGCGGATGTTCTCGTTTTCCACGAGCTTCCAGCAACAACTGCCGGTCGCGTGTCAACTGACTTGCCAATTCATGCTCTTTAACACCGTGCTCTTTAGCAAAATCAGATAACGTTTTTTCTACTACCAAAACATTCTTTCCATGCTCCCAGTTACCAGAAAGTGTTACTGAATAAAAGGCCTCAAACAAAGGCGCATCATCGCCTAGCAGTTTATCCATCTCACTTTTTGTCCAGACGTAAAAAGCACCCTCCTCCCCTTCACTGTCAGCATCCAGGGAGACGTAAAAAGCGCCGTCCGGATTTTGCAAATCACGCTGTATGAACTCATGGGTTTCGTAAACCACCATCTTATAAAGCGGCTTTCGGGTTAACCGGTAGGCATTTGAATAGACTGACAACAGCTGTGCATTGTCGTACAACATCTTCTCAAAATGAGGCACTTTCCATTGACTGTCGGTAGCATACCTGGCA
>JANTGU010000086.1 GCA_024762735.1 Bacteroidales bacterium
TAAAAAAATGATCATCAATATGGCGATAAGGATATTCATCTTCAACTGATAGATTTTTTTATCCTTGGTGAGCATCCCAATTTCGTACTGTTGCAGTTTGTACTGGGTATTATCCAATTCGTTTAGCAGCTGTGTTTTAATGGCGGCAATATTGTTTTTTTCTTTCATCCTAAAAATCGAGTCTTTATAGAATTCGAATTGCTTAAAATAAGTCAAGGCTTTTTGAGGCTCATTCATTTTTTCGTACGCCGAACTCAGTCCTTTTAGCGCCCGCATGTAATAGCGATAATAGTCGTGTTTGGCAGCCCTGTTTTTTGCCCTGTTAAAATAATCTACGGCTTGGCTGTATTGCTTTAGTTTGATGGCGTTTTTTCCCATCAACACCAAAACACTGGCAATATTCTCCTTGTCGTTGGCTTTTTGATAATTCTGTAGACTCTGCTCATAGTAGCTTAAAGCCTCAGTAGGTCTGTTCATGGTATAATAGGTTACTCCTATGTTTTCCATGTTAATGGCCATTTTTCTAATATCATTCATCTCACGATGGATGGCCAGACTTTGTTTGTAATAATCGAAGGCTTTTTGGTAGTCGCCCCGGTAACGCTCAATTTCGCCAATGTTGTTCAGCGCTTTTCCAATGCCGGTTTGATCATTAATTTCCTCACTGATCAACAGTAACTGATGGTAGTAGGTATAGGCTTTATCTTTGTCATGAAGGCTCAAAAACAGGCTTCCCAAATTATCGTACGACGCGGCCATGAGTTGCTTATCGTTGAGTTCTATCGCGATATCCATCATTTTGTTATAATACATCAGCGCTTTATCCAACTCAAAATTGTTGTTGTAATACATGCGCCCCAGATGACCGTAAACAATGGCTAAATCTTTTTTATTACCAAACTCTTTGTACAGCTTTTCGCTGATAAGAAAATAGTTAATGGCGGGCTGAAGATTGTTTTCGGTAATATACAACTCCCCCATCAAACGGTTAATATCGGCTAAAATTTCTGATGACTGCGCATCATGGGCATACGACAAAGCCTCCCGGTTGTAAACCAAAGCTTGTTGGGGATCTGATTTTTTTAGCGAATCGGCACGCAAGTAGAGTGCTGTAGCCCTGGTAAGCAAACTCGAATCAGCAATGCTATCTCCCGGAACTGAAGCACCCGAAGCTAACGGGATAAATAACCACAGCCATAAAAGAGCCACAAGCTCAACTTTTAATAAGCGAACATGGAATCTTATGGCAGGGTAATATGTAGTAAAAACAGTCATCTACTCATAAGGATCTGTCATGGGAATTACATAATACTCCCCCGTACGCGGGTCTTTGTAAAACTTCGAAAACCCGTTTATGCTTTCAATATTGGCATCCACGGCACCTTTAATAAACACCGTGTTAGCAACATCCACTTCGCCGGTCACTCGCAATGCCGAATCAGCCACCACAACCTGGGGCTTTGCAGCGGGTATCAATCCCGCGTTTTGAAAAATAAGCACCCAAATCCCGGCAGCAATTAACACCAATGTGGTTTTAACAAATCTTGTACTCAACTCTTCCATGGTAAAAGGTTTTTGATTGAAGCCCAAAAATATTGAAATTAACGGTTAAAACAAAATTGATTTTTACGTTCCCTTGATGCTTCACTCAAAATGAGCCATTCAAATTTTGTAAGCCAACAAAAAATTAACTATTTTTGGAGTTAACATCTTCATTTAAAAACAATACCCTTGAAAACCACAGCAGTCTATACCTTTATTCTATTGCTCCTTCCGGGAATTTTGCTAAGCCAAAAAAAATATGTTTACGAGAAAAACCTGAAAGTGTTGAGAGACATCACCGTTTACCAGCAACTGACCAAACAGGATCCGAACAAAAAGCTTGTGGAGATAAAAGATTACGTACCCAATGTTAACCTTGACATTCGGTATGCTACCAACAATAATTTTACCGGGCAACAAATCTATAACCAACCCAAAGCCTTTACCAGATTGCCTGTGGCCATAGCCCTTGGGCAGGTTCAAAAAGAGCTAAACAAAAAAGGGCTGGGCTTAAAAATATACGATGCTTACCGGCCCTACTCCGCCACCGTAAAGTTTTACGAAGTATATCACGATACCACTTATGTGGCATCGCCCTATAGCGGGTCGCGCCATAACCGGGGAGCCGCCATCGACCTAAGCCTTGTTGATTTAAAAACAGGAAAAGAACTTGAGATGCCAACTCCCTTTGATGATTTTACCGAACGGGCGCATCCCGACTACATGAACCTCCCCAAAACAGCCCTGGCAAACAGGAAGCTGCTTATGGATATCATGCAACGGCATGGTTTTACTGTTTACCCTTCCGAATGGTGGCATTACGATTTTAAGGGATGGCAAAAATTTGCAATTATGGATTTATCTTTTGAACAACTAAGTCAGTAAAAACTGACGGTAAATAAGATAACGGGTATCTAATCAGCCTCCTCGAAAACGGCAAGCGAGAACTCCCCTTCTGCCAAAATACCGTAAGTAAACCGGGTTAACCAATCGCCAAGAATAATTAACACAGAGCCATCTTTAAGGGTAGTATTTACGGGAATATGCCGGTGTCCAAAAACAAAGTAATCGATATCAGGCATCAATGCCAGTTTACGCATGGCGTATTGATAAAGCATCTCCTCTTCCAAAGGAATCTCTTTTCTTTTAACTTTTTGACGGGCCACATTAGCCAGCCGGCTACGGTTTGAAAAAAAGAGACCCATCGTCGTGCCGATATCCGGATGAAGCCAGTTGAATAAAAACTGATTGGGTTTAAAGGCAAAAATCCTTTTCAAAATTTTGTACCAGCTGTCGCCGGGCCCTAAGCCGTCGCCGTGTGCCAGAAAAAGATTCTTCCCCTGACGAGTCAAAATTTCCGCATCACGATGAATGGTCAAGCCCACCTCCTTATGCAAATAGTCAAAAGCCCACACATCGTGATTTCCCCTGAAAATATGGATGGGCATACCCTTGTCGGTTAACTCGGCTAATTTCCCTAACAACCTGACGTATCCCTTTGGAACCACCTTCTTATATTCAAACCAAAAATCGAAAATATCACCCATCAGGTAAATCTCGTCGGCATCCTTTTCGATATTCTCAAGCCATCGCACCAGTTTCTTTTCCCTTGCCAGGCTGGAAGCGTGATCAGGAATACCAAGGTGAAAATCGGAGGCGAAGTATATTTTTTTTGATTCCAAGAGTAAACTTTTTTAGTAGGCGATGATGGCGTGACGGTTTTTTCCTAAACTTCCGCTACCAATTGTGTAACAATTTGCTTGATTCTACCGGCAGCCTGCTCGGCGGCATCCAGCACTTCTTTGTGCGACACTTCCACAATTTTACCTTCAACCCCAAGATCTGAAATAACCGATACAGCAAACACGGGTAGTCCCATGTGGCGGGCGACAATAACTTCAGGAACAGTGGACATACCCACGGCATCACCCCCGATTTTATGCACATAAAAATATTCGTGAGGCGTTTCGTAAGTAGGTCCGGTAAGTGCCGTGTAAACACCGGTTTGATAACGAATGCCCAGATGGCGGGCAATTTTTTTTGCTTTGCTTAAAAGGCTCTTGCTGTAGGCTTCACTCATATCAGGAAAACGAGGTCCCAGATCATCCATGTTTGGCCCTATCAGCGGATTTGGCATCAGGTTAATATGGTCAGTAATAAACATGATATCCCCAATTTCAAAATCGGGATTAACACCACCGCTGGCATTGGAAACAAACAAACTTTCGATCCCCAACAGCTTCAATACCCGAACAGGAAAGGTAACCTGCGCCATGGTATATCCTTCGTAGTAGTGAAATCGTCCTTCCATGGCAACCACATCCACCCCATTAAGCTTGCCGAACAGCAGCTGACCCTTATGACCTGAAACCGTGGAAACCGGAAAATTTGGAATATCGTGATACGAGATGGACACTTCAGTTTCAATATCTTCAACCAATCCTCCCAACCCTGAACCTAAAATAATTCCCACTTTAGGAGTTGATTCAACTTTTCCTTTAATATAATTAACGGACTCTTTTATTTTCTCTAACATAATCTAAAATTTTATTGTCAAACAGCACGTTTCCCGGTTTATGCATCCTAACCTCGATAGGAATGTAGTAGAGAGGGAAATTTTTAAAGCGGCTAAAATACGGAGATTTTAGCAACCGCATCATATCTTTTTCGGTGGTAAGTAAAATTTTATTTCTTGTAAACTGTTCTTCAAAGGTTTTAATAATGGCATCCACATCCCGTTTTTTGAATTCATGATGATCAGGAAAATCCAGGTTAATCAGCTCACGACATTTTGAAATCAAATAATCCTGCAAGGGCCAAGGGTTTGCAATACCGGTAAACAACACCACTACCGAGGGAAAATCCTTTTTAATTTCAGGCAGCTCCAGGCCATGAGCAGGTTGTGGCTTACCATATTTTAAATATGAAAAAAAGAGCTGCTGATGAGGCAACGGTTTAATCATTCGTTCGATACCCCGGCTTAATATGGGCGACATCACTTTATCGGTTTTGGTAACGATAATGATATCAGCTTTAGCCGCGGCACGTTTCAAATCACGCAGCCGGCCCACGGGCAACAAATGATCGTTAGGATAAAGGTTGTAGTAATCGGTTAATAAAATATTAATCCCCGGTTTTACATATCGATGCTGAAACGAATCATCCAAAATAACCACCTCTAAATCGGTGTTGTCCTGCATCAGGTTTTCAATACCCTCCCTCCGGTTTTCATCCACGGCAACCGTAACCTTGTTTTTAAATTTCTGAAAATACATCAGCGGTTCATCACCTATCTCTTTTGAGCCGGAATATTGGTCAGCCACAAAATATCCCTTTGACTTTCGTCCGTAACCCCGGCTCAGCGTAGCAATTTTATATTTATCTGATAACAACCGTATAAGATACTCAACCATGGGGGTTTTTCCGGTACCACCAACGGTTATATTACCCACGCCAATAACAGGAATAGGGTAACCTTTAGAGGGAATAATACCCACATCAAACAACCAATGACGGATAAAAACAGCCAACCCGTAAAGGAGTGCAAAGGGATATAAAAGATACCGGAAATAATTCATAGTGTAAAAATAACAATGATATGTTAACTTCAGCTGAAAAAACCATTAATTTTATCGCAAAAAAGAAAATGGTATTACAACAACTCATTTCGTTTTTAGAGGAATTTGCCCCCCTTTCGATGCAGGAGTCATACGACAATGCGGGACTGTTAACGGGCAACCCAAACCAGGAAATCAAAAGTGCGCTGATAACCCTTGATGTGACCGATGAGGTTTTGGATGAAGCGTTGGCCGGCGACCACCAGTTAATTATCGCGCATCACCCGATAATTTTTAAAGGAATAAAAAAACTCACCGGCAGCAACTTTGTAGAGAGTCTGGTGATAAAAGCCATTAAAAACGATTTGGCCATTTACGCCATGCACACCAACCTCGACAACATGTATCACGGGGTAAATGCCCGGTTGGGTAAAAAACTAAATCTTAAAAACCTTCAGATACTTCAACCAGGTGGGTCCGGGTTAAAGAAGCTGGTTGTCTACTGTCCGTCAGATTACGCTGACACTGTTCGCAATACCATGTTTGAAGCCGGTGCAGGGTTCATTGGCCAGTACGACAACTGCAGTTTTAACACAGTAGGACAAGGAACCTTCAGGGCCAAAGAGGGCACCCACCCTTTCGTGGGGGAAATCGGGAAAACGCATGTTGAAAAAGAGGTAAAAATCGAAACCGTGGTATCCTCGCTAAATCTGTCGAAAGTTATTGCCGCTATGATTTCGGCTCACCCTTACCAAGAGGTAGCTTACGATATTTTTCCCATGGAGAACATCCAAAATAATACCGGAGCAGGCATGATTGGAGAACTTGAAAAAGAGAAGCCGCTCATGGATTATCTTAAGGAAGTGAAAAAAGCCCTCCATGCGCAAGCCATTAAATTCAACCAACCCATTCAGCGACCCGTGAAGAAAGTAGCCTTTTGCGGTGGATCAGGAAGTTTTTTAATTCATCAGGCATACCGTGCCGGGGCAGACCTCTTTATTACGGCTGATGTAAAGTACCACGACTTTTTTGAACACGCGGGAGCGATGACCATCGTGGACGCAGGTCATTATGAAACTGAACAATTTACAAAAGAACTATTGTATGAAATTATTATGGAAAATTTTACTAATTTTGCACTCCAAATTTCAGAAACCGACACCAATCCGGTAAAGTTTTTGTAACAAACTGAAAATAAATTTGATATGACAAGTAAAAAAGCAAAAGCCAGCGAAGAAAAAGAAGTGAGTGTTGAACAAAAACTGATTGCCCTTTATTCTTTGCAGCAAATTGACTCTCAAATAGACAAAATCAGGATTATCAGAGGAGAACTTCCGCTGGAAGTGCAAGACCTTGAAGATGAAATTGAAGGTCTGGAAACCAGAATCGCTAAATTTAACAACGAAATTGAAGTGCTCAATGGCGCTATTGCCGATAAAGAAACTGCCATTAAAAACAGCAATGCGCTTATTAAAAGATATGAAGAGCAGCTGTTAAATGTTCGTAATAACCGCGAGTACGACGCCTTATCAAAAGAAGTTGAGTTTCAAAAACTGGAAATTGAGCTTTCGGAAAAAAGAATCAAAGAGGCAAAATATAAAATTGACCTTTTACAGGCAGAAGCTGATCAGGCTCAAGCCAAACTCGACGAACGCAAGCAAGATTTAGATGCCAAAAAGGATGAGCTTGATGACATTGTAGAAGAAACGAAAAAGGATGAGCTGGAACTCCAGAAAAAGTCGAAATCCAACGAAAAATTTATCGAAGACCGATTGCTCACAGCCTATAAGCGTATTCGTGCAAACGCCATTAACGGTTTGGCAGTAGTACAAATTGAACGTGATGCATGCGGTGGTTGCTTTAACAAAATTCCCCCGCAACACCAGCTGGACATCAAACTTCACAAAAAAATTATTGTTTGCGAATATTGCGGCCGTATTCTGGTCGATAGCGATATTGCCGAAAAGGTTGCCAATCAGTAAAAAAACAAAAAACAATAGTAAAAGGAGTATCTTCACAGGTGCTCCTTTTTTTATTTACTTTTGAAAATAAATTTGGTCAAGGAAATTCCAATGGCCCAACGTACAAGAAAACACCATCCAATTTTGAAACCAGCCCTTCTATATCTGTTACTTACTCTTGCGGGATTCACAAACCTTGCCGCACAAACCGTCGAGGTAAACGCACGCTGCCAACAAGCTTACAACGATATTATTGCCTTGCGCTTCGATGACGCCCGTACACTTATCAACCATGAAAAAACTACCGACCCTCAAAACCTCTACCCTATTTACCTCGAAAACTCCATCGACTTTTTAACCCTTTTTATGGACGAAAACGAGTCCTATTACAGCAAAATAGAAGACCGTGAAGAGAGCAGGCTTGACCTTTTGAACCGGATTCCCGACAAGAACCCCTACAAAAAATACCTGAAAGCCAACATCAACCTGCAATGGGCCATTGCCAAACTTAAATTCCACGACTACTTTAGCTCAGCCCTGGGCATCAGGCGCAGTTATCTTTTAATCAATGAAAACAAGCGGCAATTTCCCGATTTCAAGCCTCAACAAATTACCCTTGGGGTACTTCATATTATCATTGGTATGGTTCCCGACCGGTACCAGTGGATACTCTCGCTGATTTCGATGGAGGGTACCGTACCACAGGGAGAAGAAGAGCTATACAGCATCCTCGATCAGGCTGACACCGATAGCAACCTGAGGTATCTGCAACCGGAAATCCTCTTTTATCTTGGTTTTATAGAGATGAATCTTGGACTCGACCAAACAAAGAAAGAAGCCCTGATGGCAAGGCTGGCTCCCTTTGCCGACCACAACCTGATGCTTACTTTTCTAAACGCCAACATGCTTGCGCGGTCGGGATATAACGACAGGGCATTACAGCTGCTGGATTCGGCGCTGCTATGGAAAGGGTATTATCCGTTTTATTACCTCCATTACTTAAGAGGTGAATACCGTTTACGGAAATTAGATTCCGAGGCATCAGATGATTACCGTTATTTCGCAACCCATTTTCCCG
>JANTGU010000087.1 GCA_024762735.1 Bacteroidales bacterium
ACTCAGTTTGCAGTAGGTATTTTTGCTGCTGACGGTACCAACGGAATGCCGGGAACCATGCTTGATTCAATCAACGTTGACGTAAATAATTATTATTGGGTTAACTTTGAAGGATTAAATGCTACCCTTGAAAGTGGAGACTTCTACATGGTAATGTGGCAATTAGGCTTTGCTCCTAATGTTGCACCTGTTGGTGTTGATAATAGCTTACCCACTGCTTATCGTTCATACGTTAAATACGGAACAAACGATTGGACTGTTAGCCCTTATCAGGATCTGATGATGCGTGCTGTTGTTAGCGGACCAAATGCCGGTGTAACCATGAATGCTACCAGCGCTTCTGGTAAAATGATTTATCCTCCAAAAATTGGAAGTTTCACCGATTTTCTTGCTACCAGCATGCCTAAAGGCGTTCCCGGAGTTGAAAAAACCGGAAATATCGTTCCTTTGGAAAGCAATGCTAATGTTCGCGATTTGACCAACTATACTGTTGCTTTGGTAAGCGGTTTTGATCCTGATGCCGGACAAACTCCTGCTGATGGTACCATTACTCCTGTAGCCAATACAAGTAACACAAGCTATACTCACGCCGGTTGGGGTGGATTAGCCGAAGGTTGGTATGGATATGCTGTTCGCGCTAACTACCAAAGTGGTGAAAGCGAATGGGTATTCTCTAACATTGTTGGACACTTGAAAGATGTTGTTGTGAATGTTAACATCCAAACTTGTGATGGTGCTGACCTTGATGGTGCAGAAATCACGATGGTTGGACATAACTATCCTTATAACACTTATCATGCAATCACCGATGCCAATGGCTCTGTTGTATTTGATAGCCTTATTAAAGGAAACTATGACCTGATGGCCGAAAAAGTTGGATACCAGGATTACACACATAGTAACATTGCTATCCAGCATAACTACACCGAAAACATCATGATGCAGAAAAAAGCATACCCGGTTCGTAACTTAACCGTTGATGCTTTAACCAGTGTAGCTACATGGGATACTCCTTTAATTACACAAATGTTGAATCAGGACTTTGAAGATCCTACCTTCCCACCTGCCGGCTGGCAGACCTTTACCAACGATGTTGGCTGGTTCCGCAGCGACGACGGTGGTAGTGGTGCATTCCCAGTACCTCCTGGTGATGGCTTCTATGCTATCGCTAACGATGATGCTGCCGGAAGTACCAGTGATGGTAGTATGGATTACCTGATCACACCTCCTATGGACTTAAGAGAAAGTGATAACTTTAACCTTTACTTTGATTCTTACTTCGATGGTGGTTATGGCCAAATAGGTACTGTTGAGTACAGCCTTGATGGTGGTGCTACCTGGGAAGGTCCTTTATACAATGCATCGCCTGTTACCGACTGGACTCCTGAGGTTGTTGATCTTTCAAGCCTTTCAGGTGCAACCGGTGCTCGTGAAGTATTGTTTGCCTTCCATTCAGATGATGGTGGTGAATGGGCTTCTGGTTGGGCAGTAGATAATGTAGCTGTTCATAATGGTGCTCCTCAGGTTCAATCATACATTGTATCATTGGATGATGCCTTTGTAATTGAATTACCTGCTGACCAATTAACTTATGCTTTTGAAGATTTGACTTACGGACAAACCTATACTGCTGCTGTTCAGGCTAAGTATGGCGACTTCTGTGAACTTTCACCAAAAGTATATTACACATGGACCTCTTCATTCCTGTATCCTCCAAGAAATACCGGAGATGCTTATATTTATAACACCAATGAAGTTCCTGTAACATGGAATCCTCCAATGACTGATGATGGTATTCCTATGGCTGCTGCTCCTAGCACAGTTGTTTACGAAGGACCTCAGACGATGGTTGCTAGCGCTGATCAGGCTGCTACGGTTACTCGTATCGAATATGATACTCAGAATAACAGTCGTGATACCTGGGATCTCCAGTTTAGCTGGCCTACTTTCTACAACGATGGTGAAGCCGGTGTTGAGTGTGATGGTAACTTTGTTTATACCGCTCAGTGGAATGGTTCGAGATTCTCGAAATATACCTTGGATGGTACATGGGTAGAAGATTTCAACATTCCTGGTGTAAGTGGCGTTCGTGACCTTGCTTATAACGAAGCTGATGGTTATTTCTATGGTGCTGCTGCTTCTACTGCAGTGTTCCAGATGGATTTTGAAAATCATGCTTTGATTAGCACCATAAATGCTCCTACAGCTGTACGTGCTATCGCTTTCAATGATGATAGCCAAACATTCTATGGTAACAACTGGAGTACAGATATTACCGAGTTTGACATGACTGGTGCCTTTGTTTCAAGCTTTGCTCCTGGTGGATACAGTGGTATCTATGGCATGGCTTACGACAATTGGTCAGAAGGTGGTCCATTCTTATGGATTTACGATCAGGGTGCCAACAACATTGTTCAGGCTACATTACCTGGTGGTACGTTTACCGGTGTTACCGTTGATATTCAAACTATTACTGGTGCTACATCAAGCGCAGGTGGTCTGTTTACACAACCAGGTATTGTTCCCGGAACAGTAACTATTGGTGGTAACGCACAGAATGAAATGGTTTGGGGTCTTGAACTGGCACCTTACAATGGTGGCGGTGGTGGAAACGCCGGCGAAGTTCCTGACGGACTGCTTTCATTTAACATTTACCGTGATGGTGCTGTAATTGGTACCAAAGACTACAATGGTGAAGGTGTTGATGACGTATTGGTTTATGTTGACAATAACTTGATGCCTGGTACTTACCTCTACGAAGTATCTGCTGTATATGACCTTGCTCAGTTTGGTTTCCCGGGATCAACCGGCGAATCTGCACTGGACGGTCCTGACACAGTTACCGTTGTTTGGGGTATGGATATTCCTTTCATGGAAGACTGGGCTACCGGAAGCTTCGACTTCAACAACTGGACATCAGATGCTTCTAACTGGAGAATCAACAGCCAGGTGGGTGATGACGAGCCTTCTGCTGAGTTTACATGGGATCCGTTATTGGAAAATGATTATGCTGCTTCCTTAACATCTGCTCCTTTGAAAGCTGATATGTTAACCGAAGGTGACATTTGGTTGGATTACAACCTGAAACTTGACGATCGTAACGCTACCGGTGAAGAACACCTTAAAGTAGATGTTTATGACGGTGAAACCTGGACTCAGGTAGCTGACGTGGCCAATAATGGCAGCTTTGGTTTTGCCGATGGTTTCAACCATATTAACATTAGCAACTTTGCAATGGGTAAAGTATTCCAGGTACGTTTTACCGCTACCGGCCTTAACTCATTCGACCTTGTTTCATGGTTTGTTGATAACGTAAGTGTTTACAGAACCTGTGAAGCTCCTTCTGATCTCGAAGGTGAATATGTATGGTATGATGATCCGCCAGCACAAGAAAACTGGGGTGCATTACTTACATGGCAAGCCCCATATATCCCACAAGCAATCCACGATTGGATCCATTGGGATGATGGTACCAACTTTAGTGCTATTGGTTTAACCGACGGTGGCGACTTTACCATTGCAGCTCGTTGGGATGCTGGTCAGTTATCTGACTATGACGGAACCTATATCACCAAGTTACAGTATTTCCCTGCATCTACTGATTTCAGCAATGTTATCGTAAGAATCTGGACTGGTGCTAACGCATCCAACCTGGTTTACGAAGAAGACGTTACTGCCAGTGCTGTGGGTGGAATGTGGAACGAAGTTGACCTTGCTACTCCTATTGCATTGGATGTAAATGATGAGTTATGGATAGGTTACACCCTTATTGGTCAGGTTGCTGGTACATTCCCTGCCGGAACTGATGCTGGTCCTGCTATCGCCGGATATGGTGACAAGATTACCATGGACGGTGTTACCTGGGATAACCTTTCAGACTTTGGCTTAAGCTACAACTGGAATGTTCAGGCTTACGTTGAAGAACTCACCATGGCTGCTCCTGCCGTTACACCTATTGTTGATAACATGGTTTATACTACACCTAAAGCAACCCTTTCACAAGGTGCTAAGGTTGAAAACGGTGCCAAAGCACTTACTGCTTCCAACCGTGATTTCACAGGATTTAAACTGTATAGAAGCGAAACCGGTGATGAAGGTACTTATGTAGAATATGCTACTGTACCTTATATTGACCAACAGACTGAATACACCTATTATGACCAAGCTCCTAATGTAACTGCACAGACATGTTACTGGTACAAAGTAAGTGCTATGTGGGAAGGTGATAATGATCAGTGTGAATCAGCCTTTGCTAATGCTAAGGTTATGCCTATCAACGATTTTGTAATGGTATGCGTAACAAGTGTTGACAACCCATTGGCTAACGTTACAAGCGTATATCCTAACCCTGCAAGAGAAAATGTTACTGTTACCACTACCGAGGGTATGAATAAAGTATCTGTTATCAACTATGTTGGTCAGGTAGTTTATCAGAAAGCCCTTAACGGTGAAACAAACATCGATCTTAACACAGGTAATTACGATGCTGGTGTTTATGTAGTTAGAATTGAAACAGCTAGCGGTACTACCAACAAACGTGTTGTTATTACTAAATAGTTAGTAAATTCTGATTAGCAGAAAACACTGCTGATACAATAAAAAGGGGCTAACCGTGAGGTTAGCCCCTTTTTTCATTTATTTTTGCGTCTCTTTAATTTGAATAGATGATATCTGTTGTTGGCATACGTAAGGAGTTTGGTGGAACGCCGCTTTTCAGCGATGTAAGCTTTAATATTAACCCGAAGGATAGAATAGGTCTGGCTGGAAAAAATGGCTCGGGTAAAACTACCTTGCTTAATATTTTGGTAGGCAACCTGGGTAAAGAAGCCGGAAGCGTGGTTATCCCGGATGATGTTGCAGTGGGTTACCTCCCTCAGGAGAAGAATCTGAAAAGCAGGATGCCCATTATGGAAGAAATAATGCAGGCCTTGTCATTTATTAAGGCATGGCAACAGGAACTCACCGCCCTCGAGTCTGAATTGGCTCATCGTGAGGATTATGAATCTGTGGGTTATGCTAAATTGATTGATAAGTATAACCATTTAAACGAGCGTCTATTATATTTTCAACCGGCCAAATTGCGTGGAGAAGCGGAAAGAATATTGGTAGGATTGGGTTTTGACAGATATCAATTTGAAAACCCGGTTAATGCGTTAAGTGTTGGCTGGCAGATGCGTATCGAGTTGGGGAAACTGTTGTTGCTTAAACCTGAGTTGCTGCTTCTTGATGAGCCTACCAACCACCTGGATATTGAATCGATTCAATGGCTCGAGCAATTTTTAATCAACTATAAGGGGGCAGTTGTATTGGTTTCGCACGACCGCGCCTTTTTGGATAATGTTACCAACCGTACGCTGGAAATAAACAACGGTAAAGTGTACGATTATAAAGTGCCCTACTCAAAATACATTGAATTGCGAAATGAACGGTTGGAACACCAAAAAGCAGCCTTTACCAACCAGCAAAAGGAGGTGAAGGAGATAGAAAGGTTTATCGAAAAATTTCGGTATAAAGCCACCAAGGCCAAGCAGGTACAGTCGCGGGTTAAACAACTTGATAAGCTTGACCGTGTTCAGGTTGACGATATGGATAACAGTGCCATTCATTTTAGATTTCCTGCTGCCCCGCATAGTGGAAAAGTTACCATAGCAGCAGAATCTGTTACCAAGTTTTATGGTGATAAATTAGTATTAAAAGCGGTGGACTTTCAACTTCTGCGTGGTGAAAAGGTGGCTTTCGTGGGTAAAAATGGGGAAGGAAAAACCACTTTTGTAAAAACCCTTCTTGGGTTGATCGAACACGAGGGTATTGTAACTTCCGGTCATAATGTTATTTCGGCTTATTATACCCAGGATCAACTGGAGATGCTGGATGTGAACAATACGGTTTTTGAAGAGGTTGATCAGGTGGCAGTAGGGGACATACGAACCCGTCTAAAAAATATTTTGGGTTCTTTTTTGTTTCAGGGCGAAGATGTAGATAAAAAAGTCAAAGTTTTATCGGGGGGTGAAAAGTCGCGTTTAGCCCTGGCCAAACTGCTGTTGCGACCCAGCAATTTTTTAATTCTTGATGAGCCAACCAATCATTTAGACATGGTTTCAAAGGATATCCTGAAAACGGCCTTGCTCGAGTACAAGGGTAGCATTATTATCGTTTCGCACGACCGTGACTTTTTGCAAGGGTTAACAAGCAAGGTTTATGAATTTAAAAATCACACGATAAAAGAGCATATCGGTGATATTTCGGAATATCTGAGGAAACATAAGCTGGAAACGTTAAAAGAGCTTGAACGCAACGAAAAGAGCCGTAGTGAACAAGCAGAAGAGCCTGTTTCGGAAAATAAACTTCGGTACGAGCAACGCAAGGATTTGGAACGACAAACGCGGAAGCTTAAAAATAAAATAGCCGTGATAGAAGGGGAGATTGATGCACTGGAACAGGCATTGAAAGAGATAAATACCAAGCTTAGCCATCCTGAGGAGTTTAGCGAAGAGATACGATCAGGTTCCCTTTACAAAGAACATGGTATGCTGGAAGGAAAGCTCGAAGAAGCCATGAGCCAGTGGGAGATCCTTCACGAAAAACTGGAGAAACTGCAGGGATAGTATCTACTTAACTCTGTGGATCATTCGTTTGGCAATCGTTCGAAGCTCGTTTTTCTTATCCTCATCAGCGTTAACCTTGTCAAGATAATGCATACTCTCGTTAAAGTACTCGTCAATTAACAGGGAGGTATCCTTTTCTACTCCAAGTTCCGAAAAGAATCCTTTAACAGTGTTGATTTTTTGTTCTTCATCCTGAAGAGGTTCATTATAAAGGCGGATAAGTTCCTGGCGGGTTTTGTCATCTGCCTTTTCCAGCGCTTTCAAATAAAGGTAGGTTTTTTTGTTGGTTACAATATCACCTCCTGTCTTTTTGCCAAAAACGGCCACATCACCATAAGTATCTAACAGATCATCTTCCAGTTGAAAGCCCAGGCCGATGGCGATTCCAAAGTTATAGAGGTTTTCGGTGTCCTCTTTAGGGGCATTCCCTATAAAAGAGCCTATTTTTAAACTGGAGGCAAACAGCACGCCTGTTTTTAGCCGAATCATTTCAAGATACTCCTCCACAGAAACATCATTTCTGTTTTCAAACTCCAGATCGAATTGTTGCCCTTCGCACACCTCGATGGCTGTTTGACTGAACACGGAAAGTACGTCGCCGAGTATCTCTTTGTCAGCCATCTGGGCGTATTGATAAGCTTTGGCAAAAAGGGTGTCACCGGAAAGGATGGCCGTATTTTGATCCCACTTTTTAAAGACGGTTTTTTTACCCCTCCGCACCGGCGCGTTGTCCATAATATCATCATGAATGAGCGTGAAGTTATGGAAAAGCTCGATGGCAATTGCCTGCGGTAGTGCCTTTTTGAAATCATCATCAAATAATGAACACGCCATGAGTGTAAGTACCGGCCTGAGGCGTTTACCGTATAGGCTTAACGAATAATGAATAGGCTCGTAAAGTTGCGCCGGTGTGCCACCAAAATGTTGTTTGGCAAGCTCTTCTTCAAAATATTGCAGGAATTCTTTTTGCGAATACATAACTATTTAAATAAATCTAAAAGGTACTGCCCGTACCCACTTTTTACCAATGGCTTGGCTACTTCTATTAACTGTTCTTGGCTGATAAATCCTTTTCGATAGGCCACCTCTTCAATGCAGCCAACCTTGAGTCCTTGCCGGCTTTCTACAATGTTTACAAATTGTGATGCTTCGAGCAATGAGGTAAAGGTTCCGGTATCCAACCAGGCGGTTCCTCTGTCAAGCACACCCACCTTTAGCAAACCCTTTTCGAGGTAGTACTTGTTAACATCGGTAATTTCATACTCCCCACGGGCACTGGGCTCTATGTTCTTGGCTACTTCAATCACGCTGTTATCGTAAAAATAGAGACCGGGAACAGCATAGTTTGATTTGGGATGTTCAGGTTTTTCTTCAATGGAGATGGCGTTATTATTTTCATCAAATTCAACCACCCCATATCTTTCAGGATCGTTCACGTGATAGGCAAAAACAATGCCTCCTTCAGGGTCATTACTGGCTACCAAAAGTTGCTGAAGTTTGTT
>JANTGU010000088.1 GCA_024762735.1 Bacteroidales bacterium
TATGGCAACTTCAAGCATAGCACTATTTTTTAAATCTGGCAATCTTGTGTAAAAATAGGAATTTTAAGCTTTACTTACAATGATAACGGGCAATAAATTTGAGACTGTGAATTAAATAGCTTATATTCTACTCATATTCTGTAGATAAAGAATTAACCACATCAAGAGGAAATAAAACAAGAGGAAATAAAAGTATTCCCAAAATGGGACTTTTTACCGGTTTAGTGCTGTAACGTTTGTTAACGAAGCCCTGTATTTACGGTTATTGATAGCGTAACCGGTTTCTTTATCAAAAATAGCCAGTTTTACCCGTCCCTTGGCCTGTGCAATAAACGAGTGTGGAAATACATCAACCACTTCACACTCGGTACCATTTACGTACACGGTATCCCCTACCTTTAGCAAGGAAAATTCACTCTTCACCTTTTTTTTGGTGAGATTTTTAGCTTTGATGAGATGTTTTAAGTAATCGTATTCCACGTTAAGTTCCCGCATTAGCTCCTCGCTTCCACCCCTGTCGGGATGATAAAGCAAAGCCAACCGCTTATAGTTTAACTTAACCTGCGCCTCATTTTGAATATTTTCGGGAAAAAAAAGTAGCTTTCGTTTACTCACGATCCATGTTGTGGTTTCCCACAAAGGTAGGAACCAGAACGCGCCGTTTAAGCAGGTATGCCAATAATTATGGACAATCGATTGTTAATAATCAGTGATGGTAACACGATGGAAATAAAATAGCTACTTGCCCAGTTTAAAGATTAGGCCCCCGGTAAAATCGCCTTGCGTGATAACGGAATATCCATTGGCACTAAGACCACAACCTGAGCCACCGGTACCAATACCACACCATCCGCCAACACCAGCAAACTGCATGGGAACCAGTAAACGAGCGCGCACCATAATACCAATTCTGTCGGTAATAAAAAACTCTGCGCCTCCACCCAGTGTTACCGAGAAACGCCACACGGCGGCAAAATCGGGCGACGAAAACCAGGTAGCCCCCACCGAGTAGGAGATAAAAGGAAACACTTGTTCAGAAACGGGCATTTTACTAATAGCACCCAGTTGCAAGTAATTGGAAGCCATGTCGACTGACTGATCATTCAGGTTAAAACCGGGGTAAGCACGAAAATCAGCGGATGAACCTGAACGGAAATAGCTAAATTCAAGGTCGGTGGAGTATTTCACATCGGGAACGATAATGGAAGCACCATAAACCGCATTATCGTTAACGTTTAATTTTCCCTCAATAAACTGAACACCTCCTCCTAACAGATAACCTGCATAAGGCATTATTTGAACATTCTGGGCAAAGTTAACAAGGGGAAAAAGGGCAACAAGGACAAGCAGTAAAAAGACTTTTTTCATATTCAAATTGTTTTTTAATTAAGAATGGGTAAAAATAGCAAAATTATCATTCTCTTATTATCTTGTTGGAGATTGTTCGCTTAAAGTGTTTTTTCACAATGATATCTTTAGGTATCTCGTATTTATCCAACAACAAAAAAACCTTTTTCCTTAATGGCTCCAAATCCATAAATTCATCACTTTCGATGTACATCACCAGTTTACTACCCAAGGTATCATCGCTGACACCTGAAAAGTAAAACGGTTTGTTACAAACTCCTTCTAACTTTTTTTCAATGGTTTCGGGAAACAACTTTATGCCACCACTTATCACCACGTTATCTTTTCTTCCAAGCACCTTAAAGCCCCCGTCCCTATTAAAATCAACCACATCATTGGTAACCATGCGGTTCACCCCAATGGCAGGAGCATTAATGACCAACTGATTGTCTTGATGCGAAAGCGACACGTGTTTCATAGCATAAAACCACTCGGAAGCATCGTTACCATTTACTCTTCTCAGGGCAACATGCGTAATGGTTTCCGTCATGCCGTA
Source organism: Bacteroidales bacterium (assembly GCA_024762735.1). GTDB lineage: Bacteria > Bacteroidota > Bacteroidia > Bacteroidales > F082 > B16-G9. Next base: position 1,904 of record JANTGU010000088.1, read on the forward strand.
GGTATGCCACACCTTTGTATCGATGGTTTGCAGCTTTTTTTCCAGCGATGTTGGAATCCTGTCACCGCCCAAAATTAATTGATTAATGTTACCTAACAACAACCTACCCTGGTTACTTGCCATTAGGGAGTTTGCCTGTGCCGGAGTCATAGCGGAAAAATCGATGGGAGCTTCATCAAACCGGGGGGTTAACGAGGGTTCAACACAGTAGAGATTATATTTCCCTTCCAGGGCTCTCACAATCATCAATTTGCCGGCTATATATTTTACAGGCAGGCAAAGCAAGGCCTTATCACCTTTTTTAAGGCCGAAGAAACTATTGGTTGCCTCGGCACTTTTTTTCACATACTTCTTATTTAGTTGCATCGTTTTGGGCACTCCCGTTGAACCGGAAGTAGTCACTTTGATGGTTTCGGCATTTGAAAGCCAGTCGATGATAAAATAGAAGATATCTTTTTTCCAGGAGGTAAGCGCCCAGCCTTCTCTCAACTGGGTGTAGGCATAATTCAACACCCACGCTTTATCGAACGAGGAGAAGTTAAGTCGCAGCAAGTTTTGTGCTTTGTTCATCGCATGCAAAAATAGAAAAATATGTCAGGTGAGGTAATCAGGCTCACACTGTTGATGCAGTTGTTGAAATAGGGATTAATGGCTAAAGCCCTTTTGTATTAGAATTTACATTTCTCCACCCTAAAGGACGGAGCAACAATCAAGCTGCATATAATTGTTGGCAGGTTTGAGGTCGTTTATTAATTCCTGAAGATCGACATCTATACTAGGCCCCTGAGCTTGTCGAAGGGTGTCGAAGTGTGATACATTCTTCGACTCCCCGCCCGAACGGTGTTCAGTCGGGCGGGCGCTACTAATGACAACAATATTATAAGTTGTAGTATTTCAATAAAATAACTAATAACTCAACATTTGCATAATCCCCGGGCTAAACCCCGGGGTAGAGAGGATAGGAGTACAACCATCTTCACTTCTCAGGCCCCGATAATTATCGGGAAGCCCGGAGGACATTCAGGATTTTGTCATTGCGTTTTGTGGGCTCCTTGTTTTTTGGAGTCTTATGGTTCTGAATGACAAACAATATGACTTTATGAACAAGCTCACTGTTGATTATCCGTCACCCACACAGCGTTTGGATTATAAAACAACTGTGCTTTGTCGATATACAACGGAGAGGTAAAGTTATTGGCATAAAGCTGTCCCGTGCCCAGCCCCTGGGGCATGGGATTGTTAAGCGTGGCAGTCCACTGCGCAATAGCATTTAACCCGATATTAGATTCCAACGCGGAAGTTACCCACCAACCAACACCTTGTTTTTCGGCCTGTTCAATAAAATAGTTTGAACGACGTAATCCTCCCAACAAACTGGGCTTTAAAATGATGTACTTTGGCTTTATGGTATCCAGCATGGACACGACCTCATGATCGTTTAACCCGATTAACTCTTCGTCGAGGGCAATGTCGATGGGTGACAAGCGGCAAAGCTCTGCCATCTCATGCCATTGGTGCTGCTTGAGTGGTTGCTCAATGGAATGAATATGATACTCCGAAAGTCGTTTCAGCTTTTCCAGTGCCTCAGCCGTAGAAAAAGCCCCGTTGGCATCCACGCGTAACTCCAATTCGGTTTTTCCAAAATCTTTTCGAATCATCTTAAGCAATGCCAACTCTTTATCAAAGTCAATGGCGCCAATCTTCAACTTAACACAATCGTAGCCGGCTTCCAGTTTCTCAATTATCTGCTGTCTCATAAACCCGAATTCGCCCATCCAAATCAATCCATTGATAGGAATACCTTTTTTGCCGCGGGTAAATAAAGTGGGGTATAATAGTTTTCTCCCTCCTGATTGCAAATCCGACAATGCGGTTTCCAGTCCAAATTGGATGGAGGGATAATCAGACAAATCAACCCCTGAATAATCATTTATCCGGCTAACCAACTCCTCCAATTTGGCATCATAAGTACTCATTGGGTCAGGACTTAAACCATAGATAACACTACACTCACCCATGCCCACCACAGACTGGTCGTCCACATCCCAAACAGATAAAATCCACGAATCCTTTGTGGTAAGGACACCACGGGAAGTACCACCGGGACGTTTAAAATTCAGGGTTATTTTTTTAAAATCAGCTTGAAGCATGGTTTTACAGTAAGATAGAAACACCAAACAAAAGTGCCACCAACAGGGTTTTTAAGGCCAACTTGCGCAAAAAGGGGTCTAAGTCGCGTTTTTCCTTGGTTTTCATCACCTTATACATATCTAATAAAAACAGCGGCAAGGCCACTAAAAGAATTAAACGCTCAGGATGATCTTTTTGCAGCATCATCCAGGCCAAAAGTAGAATCCATCCAAAAAAGATTAGGATTAGATGATATTTCTTTGCCTCTGCCACACCTAGTCTGGATGCCAGGGTGTGCTTACCCGAGCGAATATCATTATCAATATCCCGCATATTATTCAGGTTTAGCACGCCGGCACTAAACAATCCCATGGCCGATGCCGGCAGGAAAACATCAGCGCTAACAACATGTGTATTCAGGAAATAGGAACCCGCTACCCCCACAAGACCAAAGAAAATAAAGACAAACAGATCGCCAAAACCGGCGTACCCATATGCTTTTTCGCCCACCGTATATTTAACGGCAGCCCAAATAGCTGCCAACCCTAATACCAGAAAAAGCAGTGACAGTTTAAAATTGTCACCGAATGAAAAGTATAGCAGCGCCACACCGGTAAGCAATGATAAAGAAGCAAAAACAATGATGGCTTTTTTCATGGATTCGCGGCTAATCTCACCACTCTGAACCGTTCGTTGCGGCCCTACCCTATCGTCGTTGTCGGTACCCTTGATGGAGTCGCCATAATCGTTGGCCAGGTTGGAAAGTACCTGAAGAAAGAGGGTGGTAAGCAGAGAAAACCCTATTACCCAGCCATTGTAAACACCATCCTGCATGGCCAAAAACGAACCGGTAAGTATGACCGATAACGCCAGCGGTAAAGTGCGCAGTCTGTAGGCTTTAACCCATGATTTAAAGGATGCCATACCGTTTAAGGAAATTTGGGGTACTGATGAAAGTCAGGGTCACGTTTTTCGAGGAAAGCATGTTTTCCCTCCTGAGCTTCGTCGGTCATGTAATAGAGCAGGGTAGCGTTGCCGGCAAACTCCTGCAGTCCTATCTGCCCATCCAGTTCGGCATTCATTCCCAGCTTAATCATACGCAGCGCCATAGGGCTTCGCTTGTGCATTATTTCGCACCATTCCACAGTGGCATCTTCCAGCTCATCAAACGGAACCACTCTGTTTACCATGCCCATCTCCAAAGCCTCCTGCGCCGAATATTGTTTATTCAGAAACCAGATTTCACGTGCTTTTTTCTGTCCGACAATGGCAGCAAGATACGAAGATCCAAGTCCGGCATCAAACGAACCCACCTTGGGGCCTGTTTGTCCGAAGATGGCATTTTCGGAAGCGATGGTTAAATCGCAAACAACATGCAGCACGTGACCGCCCCCAATGGCGTAACCATTCACCATGGCAATCACCGGTTTGGGCATGGAACGGATTTTCCGCTGTACATCCAGCACATTGAGGCGCGGGATTCCATCTTTACCAATGTAACCGCCTTTACCCTTTACATTCTGATCGCCACCCGCACAAAAAGCCTTGTCGCCTTCACCGGTGAGAATGATGGTATACACATCCATGTTTTCGTGACACATGGTAAAGGCCACCGCCATCTCGGTGGTAGTGGTTGGCGTAAAGGCGTTATAATACCTCGGACGGTTTATGGTTATCTTGGCAATATGATTCCAATATTCCAGTTTAATCTCTTCAAACTCATGTAACGATTTCCAGTTTCTTTTACTCATTGAAATTTATTTTTATTCTAATGCTATTAGATTTACAAATACAAGGTACTCATTGACACCTTTTCTTTTTCGGTATTTAAAACGCTCAAAAAAATAATTAAAATCTGTTATCCCCATCCAGCAAATCACCCAGTCCACCCAGGATACTACCCTCACCACGGCGCTTACCACCCACACGAGGAGCAGAAGCAACCACCCTGTCAGCCAGTCGGCTAAAGGGTAACGATTGCACCCAAACGGTACCCGGTCCCTGCATACGTGCATAAAACACTCCTTCACCGCCGAAGAGGCTGTTTTTAATACCTCCCACAAACTGAACGTCGTAATCAACATCAGCAGTAAAAGCTACCAGGCTACCGGTATCTACTTTAAAAGACTCACCGGCACTAAGGTTACGATGATAGAGTGTACCCCCGGCATGGACAAACGCCATCCCGTCGCCTTCCAGCTTTTGCAGGATAAACCCTTCGCCTCCAAAAAACCCGGCTCCTATCTTTTTGGTAAACTCAATGCCAATAGACACCCCCTTGGCAGCACATAAAAAAGCATCTTTCTGGCAGATAAGCCTCCCCCCAAAACGGGTTAAATCTACCGGAATAATTTTTCCCGGAAAGGGAGCGGAAAAAGCCACGTGCTTTTTAGTGTTTCCGGCATTAGTAAAAGCAGTCATAAAGAGACTCTCTCCCGTCAATACCCGTTTTCCTGCTGAAAACAGCTTTCCCATTAGTCCGTCCTGCTGTGGGGAGCCATCCCCGAAAATAGTGTTCATCTCGATGGTGTCATCCATCATCATCATGGCACCCGGTTCTGCCATCACAGTTTCCATTGGATCCAGTTCAATTTCGACGAATTGCATGTCGTCGCCATAAATTTTGTAATCGATATCGTGTGCATTCATATTTTTGTTGTTTTATTTCCGGCAGCAGCCTTCATCCTGTTTATCATCAGTTTTCATGCTCAAAAAAAGCGTCATACTCGGGAAAGAAGAGCCTTTTTTTAGCGATGGCCGGGGGATAAACAAAATAGGTTGGGTCACCTTCGGCGCATTTTTTCCCTTCGGCATCAAATAGTTCGACGTGAACAGTAGCCAAATGGTTTTCAAACGAAGTCAGGGAGGCTTTAAGTTTTACGGTACCCTTTTTCGAGATGCGAACCGGTTTCAGGTAACGAACCAGAAGTTCGGAAGTAACCCCGGCAGATTTTAGTTTTATCATGACCAGCCAGCTCCCGATTTCATCTATAAGAGTGGCCTGAATACCTCCATGCAGCACATTATGATAACCTTGTAAAAAACCTCGCGGTTCCCAATCGGAATAAAGAAACTCCCCTTCCTCATAAAACTGCATTTGCAAACCATGTTCGTTTTCGGGCGAACAGCCAAAGCAGTTGTATCCTTCCATCCCTTTATAGGGGTTGAGAATTTTTCGCATTATTTTGATACTCCTTTTTTATAACGGGTGGTTTTTATAACTTTTCCATCCTCATCGTATTCAATCCATTTACCCACTTTTAGGTCATCCTTAAACTGTCCCTGCACTTTCAGCTTCCCGTCTTCAAAATACTCTTTGTAGGGTCCCTGTGCTACATTATTGCTAAACAGTTTAATGGCCTTAAGCTGACCGTTGTGATAAAAATATTGTTGCGACCCTTCAAAAATTCCATTCTTATATTCATAGATGGCTATGACATCTCCTTTATCGGTAAACCATTTAGCCGTACCATCCTTCACTCCATTTTTATAATTGCTCTCTTCCTGTTTTTGTCCCCGGGCGTAATAAACTGTTTTCAAACCATCGAGTTTACCTGCTTTATAATTCTCTTTAAGGGTAGGCTTTCCCGACGAGTTAAAGCGAATCAATTCACCGTCGAGCAGGCCGTTTTTGTACGACTCCTGTCGCTCCATCAACCCGCGTTTACTTAGTTGAAGGCGAATACCGTCTCTTTTGTCGTTTTTGTACTGTTCCAATATATGGATGAGTCCTGATTTATAGACTACCATCCAGTTACCGGTTTTTTTTGAATCGACAAACTGACCCTTTACCATCACGTTGCCATATTGTTTTTCAAACTTCCCGGTTTTAATCGTGTCGGGGGCAATGGCGGTGATGTCCTGAGCCTTTACAAAAGTGCCCAAAAGCACCACGAAAAATAATAAACTAACTTTGTTCATGATATTTTTTTAATGAGTTTAAATTTCTAACGGTTGGGCGGCATGACGACTTGTGTTATTCCGTGCAATCGTTTATTATTTTATGGTTCAAAATTAATACTAATTTTACTTTATGCAACCCTGTAAGGGGATATCCTTACAGGAGAGGT
>JANTGU010000089.1 GCA_024762735.1 Bacteroidales bacterium
ACCAAAGAATAAAAATAAATTTTTCATTATATTAAAATTCTGTAACTTATAATTCTACACATTTCTTGTTTTGACATGATTTTTGCTCCCTGCGGGGCAAAAATCCCGCCAAAACGTTTTACGTTCTTTTTTGTCACCCCGGGTTGCACCCGGGGCTATTCATATTTTACCCCTGTCGGGGTAAATATTCGGGTTGCTTTGAAGAGTCAAGCTCCTTATTGCCTTATGACTACACGCCTCTCTTTCAATACTGTGCAATAACCTGTTTGTTTAACTTTGTTTAGGATACAACTACGTCTCAACTTCCCAAACATGTGATTTTTCATAAATAGTAAAAATAACACTATTTAGCGTTACTTTTGAGGTAACGTAAAAAATTATGAGATTCTTATACCTGATAGCGATATTATTGGTTCTTTCGGAGGCGCAATCCCAGGTTATTCCTGAGGATAGACGGGTGAATTGGGCGCTGGCCAATCAGCACTTTCAGTTTATCCAACCTGATGTTGAACTCAATATTCTTGACTTTGGCGGCAGTAATGATGGCGTTACCGATAACTCCGCAGCCGTTGAGCTGGCCCTGGAGCAGGCTGAAGGCTCGGCAGCTACCCTGTTTTTCCCTCCCGGAAACTACTTTTTCAGTGCTCCCATCACACTTCAGGACAGCATTGTTTTAAAAGGAGCCGGTTCAGCCTTTACCACCCTGCTTTTCAATTTTAATCAGCAAGACCTAAATGCCATCAATATAACCGGCAGTTCCGTTGAACCGGGAATATTACTGGATGGGGGATTCACAGTAAACAGCTCAAAAATTTTTACCGATTCCGCTTTTATGTTTTCAGCCGGTGATATGGTTGAAATTACCGAAACCAATGGCGACTGGGATGTAGTACCGGTTTCGTGGGCTGCCAACGCGGTGGGACAAATGACGGTGGTTGATTCGGTAGCAGGCGACACCCTGTTCCTCCAATCGCCTTTGCGAATAACGTATGACACCGTTTTAAATCCTTCTATAAAGAAAGTAAATCCTGTTGTCAATGCGGGCATCAGCTGCCTTACCCTTAAACGGATTGATCAACCTGTAAACGGGAGCAGCTACAACCTGGGGATTACTTATGCACGAAATTGCCGGATTTCGGGTGTTGAAAGTGATACCAGCAACGGCAGCCATGTTTACATTGCCAAAAGCCTGGGGATTAAAGTTGCCGGCTCCTATTTTCATCATGCCTTTCAGTACGATGGCGGCGGTACCCGAGGTTATGGCATTACCCTTGCCCATCATAGCAGTGAGTGCATCATCGAGAACAATATTTACAGCCATTTGCGTCATGCCATGATGGTAAAAACCGGTGCCAATGGAAACATCATCGGTTACAATTACGCTCGCGACCCGTACCGAAGCGAACCCATCCACGACCTGTCCGGCGATATTTCTTTGCATGGTCATTATGCCTACGCCAATCTTTTTGAAAGTAACATTGTTCAAAATATCATTATTGATCACTATTGGGGTCCCTCGGGACCCTACAACACGCTGTTCAGGAACAGGGCAGAGTTGTGGGGCATTATCATGACTACCCACGATGTATTGGAAACCTCGAAACAAAATTTCGTAGGCAACGAAACCACTGACTTCAACATGTTTTACGGACAATACATACTTACCGGCACTGATCATTTTGAGTATGGCAACAATATTTTAACTGTTACCCATCCCGGAGGTACTGATGACCTTAGCGATTCGTCCTATTACCTGAAAAGCAAGCCATCTTTTTGGGATATCAACGACTCATGGCCCTCCATCGGCTATCCCAACCTGCTGGATTTGGGAACCATTCCGGCCAAAGAGCGTTATGACGCAGGGCTTCCGCTAACCGTTTGCGAAGATTCTGTATTTACCTCTGTCCAAACCATACATAGCTCGTTCAATATGAGTATCAGCCCCATTCCCAACCAGGGACAATTTGGCATAACGCTTAACGAATCGTTGCCTGAAAACAGCACGCTGACCATTTTCAATCAGCAGGGTGTTTCGGTATATCACAGAATCATATCAGCCGGCCAAAACAGCCTTATTCCTGTTTCATTAGAGGTGGCTCCCGGTTTTTATTGGGTAGTTTTGCAAAACAATAACATGATAATATCTAAGAAGATGATTGTTTATGAATAGTATTTCAAAACCCACCTTGCTCATTGATACACTCAAGGCGGAACGAAACATAAAAATGATGGCGGAAAAAGCCAGACGGTCCAAGGTGATTTTCCGGCCCCATTTTAAAACCCATCAATCCATCGAAATGGGCAACCTCTACCGAAAGCATGGGATTGATAAAATTACAGTTTCTTCGGTGGAGATGGCTCAGTTTTTTGCTGCCAACAATTGGCATGACATCACCCTTGCCTTTCCGGTCAACCCACGTGAAATAAAGCAAATCAACAAGCTGGCCACGAGTATTAACCTGAATCTTTTAGTCGAATCGGTTTATGTGGCTGAGTTGCTGGAGAAGAACCTAACCGGAAACGTAGGCATTTTTATAAAAATTGATGTGGGGTATCACCGCACCGGCCTTGCTCCTAGCGATCCCGAAATTGAGAAAATAACCAAATTACTAAAATCATCCTCTAAAATGCAGTTTCGCGGTTTTTTAACGCATGCCGGGCATACCTACCACACAAAAGGAAGAGAAGAAACACTATCTATACTTGAATCAGCGAAACAGCAACTCACTAAATTAAAGCAGAAATACATTGCCGGCTTCCCCGATATTATCATCTCCTATGGTGATACGCCCTCGTGCAGCATGGCCGAAAACTGTAACGGCTTCGACGAAATACGACCCGGCAATTTTGTCTATTACGATGTGATGCAGTACCACCTCGGAAGCTGTAGTCTGGATGATATTGCCGTGGCAGCTGCCTGTCCCGTGATAGCCGTACATCCGGAAAGAGAAGAAATTGTCATCTATGGAGGGGCTGTTCACTTGTCGAAAGAGGCTATTGAAGGCGACAACGGATTTAAGATGTTTGGCTATGTGGTAGCGCCAACCCCTAAGGGCTGGAGTAAGCCCATTGCCGGCGCCTATGTTTCGGGGCTTTCACAAGAACACGGCATTGTTAGCATGCCCGTCAAAGAGCTAAACCGTTTTAAACCCGGCGACCTTTTGGGCATATTGCCCATACACTCCTGCCTGACAGCAAACCTGTTAAGGCAACAGGTTACTGTTTGATCATTGAGGTTTTTCCAGTATTCTCGCCAGTCCTCCCCCGGCTTTGAGACGTAAAATGACTTAAAAACATCTATAAACACATTATTGAAAATTATTCTAAATAACTACTAAAATAGTAGTACCTTTGTTGGCTCAATTTCACGATAATACCCATGGATAATTTAAATTACCTGAATAATATTGACCCGGAACTGATTGAAGCACTTTACAGTCAGTACCAGTCTGACCCCGAAAGTGTTGATGAGCAGTGGCGCAAGTTTTTCGACGGTTTTGATTTTGCCCTGAAATCTTATCCTGCTAAATCGGGATCAAACCTACAAACTTCCGATGAGTTTAAGGTCATCAACCTGATTAACGACTATCGCAGGCGCGGGCATCTTTTTACAAAAACCAACCCGGTTCGAAAAAGAAGAAAATATACCCCTACGCTCGATATTGAAAATTACGGGCTCAAAAAGGCTGATTTGGAACGAACGTTTGAGGCGGGAACTGAAATAGGAATCGGGCCTACCAAACTAAAGGAGATTGTAAACTTTTTGCAGGAAACCTACTGCAGCAGTTTTGGCGCCGAATACATGTTTATCAGGGAGCAAAATACGCTGGCCTGGTTGCGGGAGCGATTTGAATCAACCAGAAACAAACCCAATTTTAGCGTAGAAGAAAAGAAATACATCCTCACTAAATTGGAGAGGGCTGTATTTTTTGAAAATTTCCTACAAAAAAAATTCCCCGGGCAGAAGCGCTTTTCACTGGAAGGAGCCGAAGCGGTAATCCCTGCCCTGGATGCGGTGATGGAGAAAGGATCGGAACTGGGCGTGGAAGAGTTTGTGATTGGCATGCCGCACCGCGGAAGACTGAACGTGCTCACCAACATCATGCGCAAGCCCTTTGAAGATGTGTTTTCGGAATTTGAAGGGAAGGAGTTTGACGAAGAGGGTTTGTTGGGCGACGTAAAATACCATTTGGGCTACACGGTTCGCCGTAAAACCAGCAAGGGAAAACAGGTTAAGCTTACGCTAACGCCAAACCCCTCACACCTCGAAGCAGTCGATCCCGTAGTGGAAGGTATTACAAGAGCTAAAATTGATACGGTGTACCAAAACGATGCACGTAAAATAGTGCCTGTACTTCTGCATGGCGATGCTTCCATTGCCGGTCAGGGTGTGGTGTACGAAGTACTGCAAATGGAAAAACTTAAAGGATATTCCACCGGCGGAACCATCCATCTGGTTATTAACAATCAAATTGGGTTTACCACCGATTACCTCGATGCCCGTTCATCCACTTACTGTACCGATGTGGCCAAAACTACCCTTTCACCCGTGTTTCATGTGAATGGCGACGATGCCGAGGCCGTGGTTTTCGCGGTTCAGATGGCAGTTGAATTTAGAAACAAGTTTCACAAGGACGTGTTTATTGATATCCTGGCCTATCGCAAGTATGGCCACAACGAAGGTGACGAGCCCAGGTTTACGCAGCCTATCCTGTATAAAGCCATCGAAAAGCATCCCAACCCTTATGTGTTGTATAAACAACATTTAATAGAAGAGAAGGTTGTTACCGAGGAGTATTGCCATAAGAACGAGAAGAAATTTATGGCAACACTCGAAGAGAACCTGACCAAGGGAAAAAAACATAAAAAAAACAGCATCGATAACTTTTTAAACGAAACCTGGCAAGGCATTAAAAAGGCAGTAGAGGATGATTGCCTAAAAAAGGCTGATACGGCCGTTTCGGAAGATCAGTTGATGTTTATTGCCGATAAACTGAGCAGTTTACCGGAAAACAAGAAGTTCTTCAGAAAGACCGTACGTTTACAGCAACAGCGCAAAAGATTGGTCATGGAAGAGAAAAAAGCTGACTGGGCCATGGGTGAACTGCTTGCTTACGGTAGTTTGGTGGCAGAAAACATTCCTGTTAGACTTAGCGGGCAGGATGTGGAGCGGGGAACCTTTTCGCACCGGCACGCGGTTTTACGATTGGAAGATTCGGAAGAAAAGTATATCCCGTTGCAAAATCTGATGGAGGATCAAGCTCCCTTTCATATCTATAACTCTCATCTTTCGGAATATGGTGTGTTGGGGTTTGAGTATGGATATTCCCTTTCTTCCCCTTACTCGTTAACAATATGGGAAGCACAGTTTGGCGATTTTGCTAACACGGCCCAGGTAATTTTCGATCAGTTTCTCAGCAGTGCCGAAGACAAGTGGAACGTGATGAATGACTTGGTGGTACTGCTGCCTCACGGCTATGAGGGCCAGGGACCGGAGCACTCCAGTGCCCGTATCGAACGATTCCTGACACTGGCGGCCGACAACAACATGCAAATTGCCAATTGCACCACCCCGGCAAACTTTTTTCACCTATTACGAAGACAGCTGAAACGGGAGTTCAGAAAACCATTGGTGATTTTCACTCCCAAAAGCCTGTTGCGCCATCCTAAAGTGGTTTCACCGCTTACCGATTTTACGGAAGGGAGCTTTATGGCGGTTATCGATGATGCCACTGCCGATCCTGAAAAAGTAAAACGCGTGGTTTTTTGCACAGGCAAACTTTATTACGATCTGCTGGAAGAAAAAGAAAAGCACGGCCACGAGTTTATCGCCCTCATTCGGATTGAGCAACTCTATCCGTTTCCCAAGAAAAAGGTGCTGGAATTAACAAAAAAATACCACCTGGCCGAAACCTTTATGTGGTCGCAGGAAGAACCGGCCAACATGGGAGCCTGGGATTTTGTAAGGAAAACACTATCCAACGACATCCGGATTATCCACATTGCAAGACCTGAAAGCGGAAGTCCGGCAACGGGTTCATCGAAATTTCATGTTATCCAGCAGCTTAAAATTGTGGAAAAAACCTTCCACGCGTGCGATTGCCCCTACATCGACTATGAATGCGAAATGGCTTGCATCGGCAACAAGTGGCAATCGTTTGAAAAAGAGATAGAAGAGCTTCAAATTGAAAACATTGATGCCGCACTGCACAACGGACTTAAACCATTGAAATAGATATTAATAATTTGTACTAATTTTATAGCTTTTGAAGCTGAAAAATTATGAGTAAAACAAAGTTAAATGTAAATGAGCTCGAGATTGTACTATATAAATACGATGAGGAAGAGTACATCTCATTAACTGATATGGCAAAGTTCAGGGATTCAGTGAGAAGTGATTATATCATTCAAAACTGGATGAGAACAAGAAGCACAATAGAATTTCTCGGTCTGTGGGAACAATTAAATAATCCGGCTTTTAAACCCATCGAATTCGATGGGTTTAAAAATGAATCGGGATCTAACAGCTTTACGTTAACTCCAAAAAAATGGATTAAAGCGACCAATGCTAAAGGGATTATCTCAAAATCGGGTCGGTATGGTGGAACTTATGCACACAAAGATATTGCGTTTGAATTTGCTTCGTGGATTAGCCCTACTTTTAAACTCTATTTGATAACTGAATATCAGAGATTAAAAGAGATTGAAACCAATCAATACAATCTTGAATGGAATGTGAAACGAATCTTAAGCAAAACAAATTATCACATTCATACAGATGCTGTTAAGAATTATATTATTCCTAAAAAAAACTATGAAAAAGAAAATGAGTGGCTGCTATATGCAGAAGAAGCTGATTTGTTAAACGTGGTTCTTTTTAAATGCACGGCTAAAGATTGGAGAGAAGCAAATCCCAAGTTTGCGAAAAAAGGAATGAATATTCGGGATATTGCAAGCATTAACGAGCTGGCAATCTTATCAAATCTGGAAACAATTAACGCTCAAATGATAAAAGAAAACATTGATAAAAGTAAGAGGTTTGCTAAGCTGAAAGACATTGCAGAATATCAATTGTCCATCTTGAATGAAAAGGATCTTATAAAAGCATTGAAAAAACTGAATGATAATGTTTATATCAGACAAAAGAACAAATTGAAACAATAAGGTTATGATAGAAATAAAAGTTCCCTCACCGGGAGAATCGATTACCGAAGTACAAATTGCTGCCTGGCTGGTGGAAGATGGCCAGCAGGTGGAGAAAGATCAGGATGTAGTAGAAATAGATTCTGACAAAGCCACGCTGCCCGTGGCCGCCGAAGCTGATGGCAAAATAAAAATTCTGGCCCAGGAAGGCGACACGGTAGAAGTAGGCGCTGTTATTGCCACCATCGACGCTGATGCCAAAGGTACCGTGAAACAAAAGAAAGCAGCGGTAAAGGTTGAAAAAGAAGAAATAAAAGAAGAACCTAAGGAACCTGTTAAAACCGGCTTGAAGAAAAAAGAGCCTGCCAAAGCTGAGATGAATCTTACCGTTTCGCCCCTGGCTCGCAAGCTGATGGAACAGGAAAACATTTCGGAGCAACAGCTCATCGACTTCTTCAAAAGCCACCGCATTGGCAAAAAAGATGTGGAGTTTTATTTAAAAGAGAAAGATCATGTTGCCGTGTCATCCGGTGCGGCGGTTACTTCTTCCTGGAGTGGCTCTCGCGAAAAAGAGCCAAAAAAGATGAGCATGCTGCGCAAGAAACTGGCTCAGCGCCTGGTTTCGGTAAAAAATGAAACCGCCATGCTTACCACCTTCAACGAGGTAAACATGACGCCCATCATGGAGCTGCGAAAAAAATACAAAGAGGTGTTTAAAGAAAAACATGGTGTGGGACTGGGCTTTATGTCGTTTTTCACCAAAGCCGTTACCGAAGCTGTGGCACACTTCCCGGCCGTTAATTCTCAAATTGACGGGGATGAGATTGTTCAATTCAGCTATGTGGATGTGGGCATTGCCGTGAGTGCCCCCAAAGGACTGGTAGTACCGGTGGTTCGCAACGCCGAA
>JANTGU010000090.1 GCA_024762735.1 Bacteroidales bacterium
TTTCCCTTTAAATAGGATTTGTTCATCAACATTTAAAGCCACCGCCACTTTTAAAAAGTTGATGGCTCTAACCGTATCAAACAACGTCGTATCGGCAACTTCCAATAGGCTGTCAAGATATGCTTTATCGGTCCGGTCGCTGATGTTTGAAAAAACACCCACCTGGCCATCACCCATCACAACTTTTGACAGAATGAGGAACAAAAGCACCAAAAACAGTGTATTAAAAAATCTCATTGAGCCACCTCAGTTTAACAAAATGATACCATTTGTGATTAGGATGCTAAGGTAAACAAAATACGAAAACCACTATGCATAAAAGTTATCAAAACAATTTTACTCTCCTAACCTATATAGATGCGCCTATTTCCTCTATTGTTGACAAGGCTAGGTATAACCTTTATAAAGGTTTTATCAATCCAAAGGTGATGAAAAAGATGGCGAAAGTTTTCGTGGGGGATTCGTACACCCCTGACAGGCACAAGAAACTTAGCCCCGAAAAAGAAACCTCCAAAAAAAGTATGGTGATTGTCCACCCCAATTTTTAATACTATCACCGGGACAAAGGTGCAATCTTCCTTGAAAGTGTTATTATGCGTCTGATGCCCATGCCACAAAAGAAGAGGCAAAGGCGCTTATCAGTATAACCGGCCAACATTACCTACTCACAACCTTGACGAGATATAGTTTCCGAAATGGGAACCCTTGATAACGACCCGCTGGCACTACGCGATGCCTACTATACAGGAGCACGGCTTGTGGAGATGTACGAGCTGATTTATGGGGGATAAGCAACTTCCATTCAATAACATTACCTTAAAGGGGCATGAATGATGATTACCCCGAATGCCAACCTGCTCCCCAAGAAAAAAAAACTTTTTCGGAAAGCATGCTATTGAGGCCACGGAAATCCTTCCACTCCGCTATCGCTTCGGTCAGGACGGTGGGTTGTGCTAAAGCCAGTACCAACATCACCCCGAGCAACTACGAGGGGCTTCCTGCCACCAAGCTATCCCTCACAGCAAATACACTTTTGTGTAATAAAAACATGTATATTTGTAACACATTATTAAAAATTGAGGTGAAATTAAGTTATGCCTACTGTAACTATTATTAATGGTTTTCGTTTCTTCTTTTACAGCAATGATCATGAACCGATGCATATTCATATTGAAAAGGATGGCAAAACAGCTAAATACTGTTAACACCACCTGAACTTATAAAATCAACCAGATTCAACGCATCCGATTTGAGAAAGATTGGGATATTAATTGATAATAATATTGAATTATTTAAACAAAAATGGAATGAATACTTTAACAGTTAAAAAGTCATACAATGCAATTAATGTGTTATTCTCCAACACAAAGATGACTGTAATACTTGAAGACGGGAGAGAACTATCCGTTCCTTTAGAATGGTTTCCACGCTTACGGAAAGCCTCTGTTGAACAACTCTCCAAGTGGAGATTAATCGGTAGAGGAGAAGGGATACATTGGGAAGAACTGGATGAAGATATTTCGATAGAAAAGTTGCTTGACTAAACATTATCTTTCATCTTTAAAGCATTAACAGTATCCATACATTTCAACGCATTTATTAATTCTGCAATCTGTTTTTAATGTAAACTAAAAGGGAAAGCTCCTCTCTATTCCTTTTCACACCCGGCAAAACTACTTTAATCTTCAGGTTCTTCTTTTTGGTTATCGTACAGCTTTTTGGTGCCGTAAGCAACGCCAAGCCCCAGTAGGACAAACAATCCACCGCCTATGGGGGCGTTACCCCCGGTTTGGTTACCGTTTGCACCATGACCTGCTCCTGCCGGCGGCGGTGGAGGGCCCTGGCTAAAACCAAAGGAGGCAAACAAGCTAAATGCTATTGCCAATGCAAGTGTTCTGAAATGTTTCATCTCTTTATATTTTTAAATGTTTGTGTTTTCAATTGACACTCTAAATCCGACCAATCCGGCCAGCCCGGCCATGGGTAAAACCCTGCCGGGGTTTACATCTATCTCACAAATACCTTCTTGGCTTTCGTTCCGTTTTTGTTCCTTGCCGTTACCAGGTAATAGCCCGGTTTCCCTGTTAAGTCCAACTCAATATTTGTTTGGTTGTAAATGGTTTTACGGAGCATGGTTTGACCTAAAATATTGTAAACCGAAACATCGAGTTTGTCCGGGTTGTCGGTTTTGATCATAATCCGGCCGTCGCTGCTGTAAATCTCAATACCCTCGTTTCCTCCCTGTATCTCCTCCACGTTGGTTACGCCATTGAGCAAAAGCAGGAACCTGTCGGCAGGACTTCCCGGACCCTGGGTTACGGTCATCGCGGGTTGTGCCCTCAGGTCTTGAATTTTACCGGTTTGCAAATCCTTTAGCGAAACACCCACGGTTTCCCAAAACGTATTTTCGCTTACCGAGATTTTGTATTCCGAAACTTTGCCCACTTTCAAACTAAGCGGGATGGTGATTTCCTCGTCGGAATAGGGCAACACGTTGATGCTTAGCCTGGTGTTGCCTGTTTGGGTGTACAATTGAGGCGCTTCTTCTATCCCTAAAAGTTTATAGGCATCAAACCTGCTGTCGAAATCCGTGGTGGCATCCTGGTTGAAGTGGATGTAGGTTTGATCGGAGAAACCGTTTCCTTCCACTTTCAGCACCAGCAGGTCTTTTACATATCCCTTGTTTTTGTAGAAATTGTTGGAAGTGTGTAACCTGGATGAATTTGGAATGGTCAGACTTGCCCCTGCCGATGCTTTGACAAAAAAGCCGTTCATGGGGGGAATAATCCCGTCAGTTAATGCTCCTACACTTCCATTCCAACTCAGGTATTGTCCGGCATCACCGTCGTAGGTGTACACCGAGGCTTCGAGGTTGGTTTTGCTACAACTGTCCCAGGCGATGGCCGAGGGATAGGGGTTGCCCATCAGGTTCCAGCCATTACCTTGCCCGGAGGTGTAGGTGATGGCGGGCGTGGTGGCGGCATCGAAAGTAAAATCTCCCGTGTTTAATGCCCCGGCAAAGGTTTTGGTCACGTCACTTTCGTAAGCCACGTTATATCCCTTTCCCACCACGAAGTTATCCTCGAAGGCGGTGTTCCAGTTCCCGCTGTTGTCTTTGGTATTGATCCAGAGATTTTGTGTTTCATCAAATTGATAGAAGTCGTTGTTCCCGGTGATGGGATTGGTGTTGGGAACAAACTCCGGCCGGATGGCCTGGGATGCCACCGGCGAGGATAGGTCGTGCCAGCCGGCAGCACCGGAATATTGGGGAATGTAGCGTTCAACGGTGGCACTGGTACCGGCGGTATTGTTCAGGAGAGAGGCTGTGGCCGTTTGCTCCGATTTCAGCACCAGCCCGGTGTTGCCGGCAAGGTTTTTTAGTGAATCGGAAACCGTAAGATGCGCGTCGGAGTTGATGGTGAGGCTTTTCCCGCTTTCAATGGTGAGATCGGCAACTACCCTGTCTTCATCCAGCGTGATGTTGGAATTGATTTTTACCTTCGACCAGCTTTTGGTGGGGCTTCCCTGTCCGTCTAACCAGTTGGATGCATCCGACCAGTTGCCATCGCGGCAGCTTTGGTAAGGTATGGGGGCGGTGGAGGGTACCCAGTCGCTGTTGGTCATGTTATGTAATCTTCCCGAGTTATTGCTCCCCGTATGATCATATAACCAGGTTCCGGAAGTTACATCGAATTTGTAATAAGCCACCAGCCCGGTTTCATTGCCGGTTAGTACGGTGTCCATATTATCCTGAAGCTCGGTAGAGTCCCGGGCCACATTCCAGATACGGACTTCGTCCATCTGCCCGTCGAAATTCCTTCCGCTCCAATCACTGTTTGCCCCGATTTCCACCTCTTTACTATTTAGGCTGATCGTACCCGTTACACTAACAGAGGCATCCAGCGACCCGTCAACATACAGGTATTTTTTAGAGCCATCAAACACACCGGCAATATAATGCCAATTCCCGTCATTCACATTGGTGGTTCCTTCAAGGTCGCCATTGCTTAAACCGGTAGTACCGAAATCGATATGGTTGGTGCTGCCATACCGTTGCAGGCGCCAGGAACCATCCCCCTTGGTAACGATGGCCTGCCAATCATCCGTAAAGGCATCTACCTTTATCCAGACTGCCACGGTCATGGAATCGGTAAATTCGAAGTTCGATTCGTTGGGGAGGCTCACATAGCCTGCTGACCCGTTAAAGTTCAGGGCATAGCCCGGGGGGGTCATGGCGGGAGGTTCCTTCATTTGGGAGTCGAAAGATTTTTCATCGCCGTACACGGTATCATTATTATTGTTGATAAAGTATGCGCGTACATAGTAAGTGGTGGTATCGTCAAGCCCGCTAAGGGTGCTGGTAAACGCGGTGGTATCCGTGCCATCATTTGTTTTTCCAAGGTTAGTATCAACGGCCGGACTGCCTGTTGTATTCCAAACCACTCCTTTTGAGGTTATGGCATGATCAGTAGAATAAATATCTTTTCCTCCCGACTGTGCACTATCTGGTTTTATATTAAAAGGGGTAACAGTGATTATCTGGAGATTCGGATGCAATAGAAATAGAAGGTAGGGATAGCCGTCGTTGGTATCAGCCTGAATATCCCAGGTATTCACGAAATCCCATCCCGCGTTGGTAAAGGTGCTTTTGGTTTTCATTTTGGCAGTGGATTCCCCGGTCATCCC
The DNA here is from genome assembly GCA_024762735.1 of Bacteroidales bacterium. Taxonomy (GTDB): domain Bacteria; phylum Bacteroidota; class Bacteroidia; order Bacteroidales; family F082; genus B16-G9. Next base: position 4,687 of record JANTGU010000090.1, read on the forward strand.
TGTGGGTGTGGCGGCGTTTCCAATGGCATTGGCATTGCCTGAAGTTATCGTGTCCCAAAAACAGGCGGTGGTTGTTAAATCATTTGTATCAGCCGATCCGATCATCCCGCCGGCATTGGTTCCCCCGGTGGCTGTTCCGGTACTGTAGGAGTTGGTAATTTCCAATGGTGAAGCAGATTGATTCCTTCCAATGAGGCCTCCTATATAGGTGGCACCGGGAGCAAGGTTACATCTGCTGTAACAATTGTTAATAATAATAATATTGCTAGTATAATTGTCACCGACTAATCCCCCTTCGCAAGAAGCTCCACTTAGGTAACCGCTGCTGTATGATTTACTGATGGTAACCTGCTCCGCACCTCCCAAAACTTTTCCTATTAATCCACCTACAAGACTTCCGGAGCTGGTTATACTATCCTCAGCATAACAATTATTGATGTTTGCTTTATGCATATTCAACATACCAATAAGGCCGCCAGTGTAATTAGGTCCCGAAGAAACAGTACCTGAAAAATGTGAGCGGGACACAGTAAAATCATTAGCAGTAGATAACATGAAACCTACTAAACCTCCTACAGAGGGCCAAGAAGAAATCTCATTCTCACCTGAAACTTCCCCGGAAGCATAACAGTTAGTTATAGTAAACGAAGCAGCCCAAATATGACCAGCTAAAATACCGACATGATCTCCACCAGAGACACTTGCATTGGTAATACCGAGGTTGCGAAATTCGCCGCCGGATATATACCCAAACAGGCCGATACCCCTCCCCCCCCTGTTAATGTACAAATGGCCGATGACATGGTTGTCGCCGTTATAGTATCCATTAAAAGGTGCCGAAACAGCATTATCACCTATTGGATTAAATCCCTGTCCGCCGTGAATATACTCTGTGCTTTTGGCGGGGATATCCGCGGTTTGCTTATAATAGTTTCCGCCACCGGTTGTTGATGTGCCTGCACCTTCCGACAGCCAGTAAAGGTTGTTCAAGGTGGCAATTTGGTAAGGGTCAGCCTCGGAGCCCGAGCCTAAAGGTGTATAAGGGAATACCCACCACGAGGGAAGCGGATAGCCGTTGTTTACGGTGCCTGTGGTATCAATATTCCAGTAATCGAGGGTGTCGGCATCATTGTTTGGCGTACCGATAAAATCCCATGCCGTTGTCAGGCCGCTGGTGGCGGTATTGGTATAGGTAGCTATATTTTTCATTTCGGAAGTGGTTTTGCCGGTACCACACAGGCTGTTTGCCTGCCCCGAAGTTTGGGTGTCCCAAAATGAATTGGTAACACTTGGTGGCGCTCCGCCCACAAGTCCGCCGCCTCCGGAACCGGCTGTAACCAAACCGGTTGCATAACAATTGTTAATGGTGGCACTGTTGTATCCCGCTAAGCCTCCCACATTTTTATTGCCTGTAACCGTATCTGTTGAGCCGCAGTTTTCCAAAACGGCAGGATATTGGTTGAGACCTGTCAATCCCCCCACGTACGTGCTGCCGGTAACTGTTCCGCTTGTATAACAGTAGGTGATTGTGGTTGAATCTCCCAATGAAGAAATACCGGCAACCGCGCCAACATAATTCCTGCCGGTAATATGGGCGTTGGTAATGCCGAGGCGTTTTATATCGGCTCCCGAAACCACGCCAAACAAGCCCACATGGTCCGTGCTGCCGCGGGAGATGGCCAGGCTGTCAATCACGCTGCCCTGTCCGTTGTAACTACCGGTAAAAGGTGTGGTGCTGTTGCCGATGGGTGTGAACCCGGCACCGCCGTCCCACGAGGAGGTGGCAGAAGCGTTGATGTCTGCCGTTTGAATGAAATCTTTGTCCCACGAGCTGCTGTTTTGGGTTACCCAATAAAGGTTATCTATGTTTGCAATTTTGTACGGGTCTGAAGCCGTTCCGCTGCCTGCCGGCTGGGTTGCTGTTTGCGCCTTTATGGCAAAAGGAAGGAGCCATACAAGGCAAATCAAAAGGAATGTAAATTTTTTCATGTGTTTAAATTGTTTAATGGTTAGTTTTCAATTGATACTCGAAAAATCCGGCCAGCCCGGCCATGTCTTCTTTCAGTAAACAGGCTTTGGCGCCGGCTTCCAAAGCGGCTTTTTCCAAGTGCGGGTCATCGTATCGGGTGAGAAGGATGATGTTTGCATCGGGGAATTTTTTAATGATTTCACGGGTGGCGGCCATGCCGTCGGTTTTTTGCATTTCAATGTCCATGATTACCCAGTCGGGCCGATAATGTGCATAATCGTTAACAGCCTCCTCTCCCGAAGCACTTTCGATAAACGTGCTCCCGACTCCTTCGAGGAACCATTTAATCATCGTTCTGAGTGCATCACTATCGTCGGCAATGAGAAAAACCATGGCAGGCATTTTAAGTTACAGGCAAACTTACTAGGAAGATAGTGGAAAGTAAATAAGGGTGTTTACTATAAAAAGGTAGTAAACACCCTTATATTTTACTATTATACCGGTTAAACATCAAAATGACGCATCTTTTCACTCCCTGCCCGGCCAGAAGATAACCTTTCAGGTCCGCGTAGGGCTGGTGCAAGAGCGTCCTGAAAGGTTGGAGTGTAAGCTACTCGAATGCAACCTTTCAGGTTTTCCTGACCTGCATATCGTTTCTCCACCTGAAAGGGTTAAACCCGCCATGGCGAATGGCTCCTTTCGGCAAAAGGCTTTCTTGTTTTGTGAACAGGATGATTCCCGGGAGATTGCCACGCTCCTAACGTCGCTCGCAATGACGGTGGGTCAGGCTTTGGGGATAATTTGAATTACGATATCAGAATAGCGAATGGAAATTTAAGAAGTATTTTGGAATGAACGATTTACGGATTTGAGCATTGATTATTGGACTATGAGGTCGGGATTGCAAATCCCGACCAGCAGATTGCAAATCCCGACCAGCAGATTAAATTTATTAAGGATTCAAATCTCATCGCGGTGTGCAAACGCATATTTGATCAAAGCATGGGGACCGTGAATGTTCAGCTTATCGCAAATGTTGAGCCGGTGTTTTTCGACCGTTTTTACACTTACATATAATTTTTCTGCAATTTCTTTGCTGGTTTTGCTTTCGGAAATAAGTTTCAAAATCTTTTTTTCGGCAGGTGTGAGCAGCTTGGTATTAGTCGTTTCACTCTGCTTTTCAAGGTTTTTTTGTTCTCGGTTCATTAAGAAATCGGAAATGGCAGGACTAAAGTAATAATGGCCTTCTAACACGGAGCGGATGGTATTTTTTATCTCTGCAACCGTGTTTTCTTTCAGGACATAGCCTTTTGCCCCTGCATCAATGGCCTGGTTAAAAAGATGTTCATCTTTGTACATGGTCAGGATAATGATTTTGGTATCG
>JANTGU010000091.1 GCA_024762735.1 Bacteroidales bacterium
AATAGGGTACAATTTGCATTCATTAATGAATTATAAAAGATGAGAAATATCTTTATCTTGCTAATTTGGTTGTTTTCGTCAGGAATCCTTTTCGGACAATCCCGTGACCTGACCTACTATCTGCAGCAGGCCAACAAGAACAGCCCGCTTATCAACAAAAGTGAAAATGCCAACAAACTCCTTAAACTTGACAAGCAGCAGGTGGATGCCATCCTTACCAAACCGGTTGTAAACATCGAAGCCAACCTGTTGTTTGCTCCCATTATAGCCCACGACAACAACAGCAACCGGTTTCAATGGGTATCAAAAGGCGCTGACGACTACACGGGTTATGATTTAGCAGTCTCTGACGGTGGACAGTATCAAGCCGTCGTATCGGTTCAACAACCTCTTTTTACCAAACCTATTTCAAAAGCCTACACTCAAAAAAACAGCATCGCTACCGAACGCAACAGCAACGCCATCGAACTCACTCATCACGAGCTGGAACAATTGGTAAGCTACCAATACCTTCTTTGTTTAAAGGCAAAACAACAAAGAAACATCAGCAAGCGGCTGACAGCTGATATGGAAGAACAACTCAAAACCATGGAAAAGCTAGTGAAACATGGCATTTACAAGCAAACCGACCTGATGATTTTACAAATAGAAACTGAAAACTACAACCTTGAATATCAAAACTACCGCTCCGACTACCTGAACGCCCTTGCCGACCTGAATCTGGTATGCGGCATCAATGATACCGTGATAACTGCTATCGAGGACACCAGTTTCACCCTTAAACCCGATACCGTTCATGACTCTCGATTTTTAAAAAAATATGAACTCGACAGCATGAACATTGCTACCAACCGCCTGCTGTTTGACCAAAAGTACAAACCCCGGGTCAACCTTTTTGCCACGGCAGGAATGAACGCCGTTTACCTGCCATCGTTTAACAGGTTCGGTTTTTCCACGGGTATAAACTTTACGTGGAATATTTTTGACGGTCATCAAAAGCAGATACAATACAACAAATCACTGGTGGCATTACAAACGCTTGAATTTGAAAAAAGCAACTTTATCAGGAAAAATCAAATCAATAAAAACAAATACCTAACCCGCATTAAGAGTGTGGATACCAAAATTAAAATAGTGGAAAACCAGCTGGCACAGTACGAAAAATTATGGACGCTCTACTCGTACGAACTGTCTCAGGCGCAGGTATCGGTCATGGATTTTAAAAATCTGATTCGTGATATTGCAGCCAAACAGCAGGAAAACCTGATGCTGAACATGGAAAAACAGGTATTGATTAATTCGTTTAATTACTGGAATTTTTAAAGAAATCAACATGAAATAACAATGACTGACTATAGACACACAGGAGAGCAATTACTGACCCCGTAGGGGTCTCATATTAATAGCCCGGGGTGCAACCCCGGGTATAAAGAAAAATCAAGTCTGTTTTGGCGAAATTTTTGCTCACAAAAGCAAAAATTGTGACAAAACATAAAAGACAGGAATACAATGAAACACAAAATTATAAACAGATGAATAAAATCGTATGGGTCCTCCTGGCATTTTTGCCCCTCTTATTTTTACCTTCTTGTGTTGAACCACCGGCAGAGCAAACCGAAATCACACCCAAAGCGCAGGTGAGTGTTACCAAAGTAACCCGTGGCTATCTGCCCGACTACCTCGAGTTGACCGGAAAAACCATCTACTTGAACAAAACACGCATCACGGCGCCCATCAGTGGTTACGTAACACAAGTTAAGATACGTCAGGGAGACAAGGTTAAAAAAGGAAGTTTGCTTTTCGAAATGAAAACCCCCGAAGCCTACGTGATGGGAAACCCAACACGCGCTTCCGAAAATTATGGCATTGTTAAAATTCCTGCCCCTGTCGATGGCCGGGTGGTAAACTTGAATATTGTTAGCAGCGATGTGTTTGCCGACAAGGGCAACGAAATGTGTGTACTGCTGGCATCCAATGACTTAAACCTGCAGGTAAACGTACCGTTTGAGTACAAAAAATTCACCCGGTCCGGTACTCCTTGCAAAGTAGTTTTACCTGATGGCGAAGAGATTGAAGGGACTTTTTCCAAAATGCTTCCCCGGGTTGATGAAAAATCGCAAACCCTAAAAGTTTTGGCAAACCTTGATACCGACAGGTTTATTCCCGAAAATATCATTACAAAAGTATTGGTTAATCGCGGCATCAGGCATGAAACTCAAATAGTTCCCAAAAACTGTTTGCAAACCGATGCTTTGATGACCAAATTTTGGGTTATGAAACTAATCAACGACAGCACAGCCGTTCAGGTTCCGGTTACAGTAGGCAACCAAACTCATGACCAGGTTGAAATCATATCTCCTGTTTTTAACCCAGATGTTCGACTCATCAACCAGGGAGCCTATGGGTTAAGCGACACGGTTTTGGTTAAAGTAGATAAACATTAGCTACTTTTATTAAAATGTAAGCAGCCCCAGGAGGGGTCAAATATTAATATCCCGGGGTGTTAACCCCGGGTATTTAAAAAAATAGCAATCTGTTTTGTCACCATTTTTGCCCCACAAGTTGCAAAAATGGTGACAAAACAAAAAGACAAATTCAAAAAGATACAAACTTGCAATCAATGAAAAACTATTATAAAGTTTTTACCAAACCTATCCTTTTAATCGGTATGCTGATTTTACTGGCCGGTGTGTTTTCGTTTACCCAAATGAAAACAAACCTCTTCCCGGAAGTTCAGTTTCCAAGAATATCCATCATTATTGATGCCGGGCAAATTCCCATCGACCGGATGATGATCACCGTTACCCAGCCCATCGAAAGCGCCGTAAAAAAAGTCAACGGTGTAAGGTTGGTAAAAAGTAACACCTCGCGGGGAAGTGCCACCGTGGAAGTCTATTTTAACTGGGGGTTAGATATCTACAACCTCAAGCCACAGCTGGAAAGCCGTATCAACGAGATAAAAAACTTTTTGCCCCCGGGAGTAACCATTTCGGCAGAGGTGATGAACCAATCGTTGTTCCCGGTATATGGCTACACCCTTGAGAATCCTTCCAAAACTGATGTCGATTTAAAAGATGTTGCCAACGAGGTGGTCAGACCGGCCTTTTCGCAGGTTGAGGGTATTTCAAACGTGGTCATCAGGGGTGGCCGAAGCAAAGAGTACGTGATAGCTCCTGACGTTGATAAGATGACCGCCTTGGGGCTGATACCACAAGATATTATAAATGCTTTCGACAACAACAATTTTGTTTCCTCGGCAGGACTTCTGCCCGACCACTACCGGATGTATTTAACACTGCTCGATACCCGTGTTCAAGATTTGAAGGAGCTTAACAACACCATCATTAAAAGCATTAACGGACGAATCATCCATGTAGGCGACGTGGCACAAATCAAGTTGGAAGCACAGCAGGAATTTGTGAAAATCAACGCCAATGGCAACAACGCGGTGATTGTCGATTTAATTAAACAACCCGGCGTTAACCTTACCAATTTTGCCTCGAACGTTGAAAACAAGGCCAACGAAATAAAAAAATTATTGCCCCGGGGCTACCAACTAAAACCCTACTACAACCAAAGTGCTTTTGTTACCGAAAGTGTTGACGGAACCATGAAAACCATTTACGAGGGTCTGCTGCTGGCCATTATCGTCATCATCCTTTTCCTTCGCTCCTGGCGTTCGAGCCTGGTGGTAATTCTCACCATCCCGGTAACGGTAGCTTTTTCATTTTTGGTGCTGTACCTCGTGGGCATCACCATCAACATCATGTCGCTGGGGGCCATTGCCGCCTCGGTGGGGCTTATCATTGATGATGCCATCGTTATCATCGAGCAGATTCATAAAAACCACGAAGAACATCCCGGGGAGAACAGGTACAGAATAGTACAAAGGTCAATTAAGTTCCTGCTTCCTGCCATGATTGCCTCCTCCCTCTCCACCATTGTAATCCACTTTCCTTTCAGGCTGATGAGCGGGCTGGCAGGCAGTTTCTTCCGTATTTTATCGGACACCATGCAGCTAACCATGATTGTTTCATTTTTGGTTACCTGGTTGCTGCTGCCTGTTTTTCACATTCTGATTGGGTACAAATCACCTAAAAAACCAAAGGCTACAAAAGAACCGGCCAAACAAATTGCCGGGTTGGCCTGGTTTTACAATAAACCCGCCTTTTCAGTGGTATTTGTTTTAATACTGATCTTTGCCGGATATTTTGCCTCCACCAAACTAAAAACCGGTTTTTTACCTGAGTTAGACGAAGGCAGCATCGTGTTAGACTACTACTCTCCTCCCGGCACCAATATTGATGAAACCGACCGCTTGTGCAAGGAGATGGAGAAAATTATCCTTGCAAACCCCAATGTTCAAAGCTATTCACGGAGAACCGGCATCAGGATGTCATTCAGGGCGCACCCCGCCAACGAGGGCGACTACTCCATACAACTCAAGCATAACCGGAAAAAAAGTACCGATGAAGTGATTTCGGATCTCCGCCATCGTATTTCGGCCAGCGTGCCCGGGTTAACCATCGAGTTCGGACAGCGTATTGCCGACCTGCTGGGTGACCTCATCGGGAAAGCACAACCCATCGAAGTTAAAATTTTTGGCGATGACTACAAGAAGCTGCAGTCTATTGCCAACAAGTGCCATTTGGTAATGGACAGCATCCATGGTATTGTTGATATTGACGACGGGCTGGTACCCGAGGGGCCTTCCCTTATTTTTAAACCTAAACTGGATAAACTGGCGCTATACAATATCACGCCGAACAATTTTAACACCCAGCTAAAAGCCATTATCGAGGGGGTACCAGTTGGCAGAAGCGCCGGCATACCTACACCCAATCCCGACCAGGCAGCCATGACATCCGGCCTGCAAATTGGCGACATTCAGGAAGGACAACAAATGCGCAGGGTCATCTTGCGCTTTACCGATTTTGCCGACAACGATATTGAGGTACTAAAAAAACAGGCTATCTTTTTGCCCGATGGCACCACCCGCCCGTTTTCCTTTTTCTGCGATATCATACCCCAATCGGGTGATGTCATCGAAAGCCGTGAAAACCTAAAACCGGTTATTATTTTAACCGCCCGGCTCGAAAACAAAGACCTTGGCTCTGCCATCGCCGAATTAAAAAATGCTTTCGGAAAAAAAATCAGCCTTCCCCCCTCCTATTCTATCGAGTACGGGGGAGCCTACGCCCAGCAACAGCAGTCGTTTAAGGAGTTGTTGATGATATTAATACTTGCCACCCTCTTTGTTTTCGTGGTGTTGATGTTTTTATTTAAGCGATGGCGCATTGCTTTGCTAATCCTGTTTCTTTCGGTGTTGGGCATTACCGGAAGTTTAATACTGCTCTACCTCTTTGATATCCCGCTTAACGTGAGCAGCTACACCGGGTTAATCATGATTGTGGGTATTATTGCGGAAAATGCCATTTTCACCGTTTTTCAGTATTATAAAAATCGTGACAAATACGGCAACGATTATGCTGTAAAAGATGCAGTGGGGCTGCGGCTGCGCCCCAATTTAATGACCGCTATCAGTGCCATCCTCGCACTGATACCGTTGGCTCTGGGTATTGGCGTGGGGGCTCAAATGCAGCAGGCACTTGCCTTTGCCGTTATTGGCGGGTTTTTAGTGGCCATCCCCCTGCTACTAATCGTGCTACCCAGCTTTTTACGAAAATTAAATCATTGATGAACAAAATCATTAACCATGAAATCAATCACGCTCTCTCTGTTAATCATTATCCTAACCATTGCCGGGTACAGCCAAACCCCCAAAACTGACACCCTGTTCGATTTTGAAAATTACACCCTGGGCAGCACGCCTTCCGGCTGGTCCACTGCCCTGACGGGAAGAGGAAAGATGTGTGATTGGCTTATTGTAAACGACAACGGGAACAAAGTGCTTGCACAAACATCCTCCGAAACCCCTGACTACCGCTTTAACCTTATCACCAATAACAACCTCATATCGAAAAATGTTGAAATCTCCGTCAGGTTTAAAGCCAAAAAAGGAAGGGGTGATCAGGGAGGTGGTCCCGTTTGGCGCTACAAAGATGAAAACAACTACTACGTGGCTCGTGCCAACCCGCTGGAAAACAATTACAGGGTTTATAAAGTGGTAAATGGTAACCGTATTCAACTAAAGAGCGCTACCATAAAAATGAGTTCCGGCAAGTGGTATCATCTTACAATAGTGATGCAGGGCGATTCCATTCAATGCTACTTTAACGATAACTTAGCCCTCCAGGTAACTGACAGCACCTTTCCCGACTCAGGAAAAATAGGCCTATGGACAAAATCAGATGCGGTTACCTGGTTTGATGATTTGAAGGTGAAAAGTTTTTGAAGATGTCGCAATGTAGAAAACAAGAGCATCGACATGCTTTAATATCCCTCTCAAATACCCTTTTAAGATTACACTATTCCCGAATCATCCTGCGCGATTTTAAACTATTTTTGCCCCATGAGTAGCAACATCGAGATATTGCCCCTGGAACAGTGGTTGCCTTCACATGGTTCTCCTCTGATCATCTCGGGACCCTGCAGTGCCGAAAGTGCCGGGCAGCTTATAAATACAGCCAAAGCCATTGCGAAACTACCCCAGGTAAAAGTGTTACGAGCCGGCATTTGGAAACCCCGCACCCGTCCCGGCGAATTTGAAGGAGTTGGTGAGGAAGGGCTGAAATGGCTGTTCGATGCCAAGCGTGCCACCGGGTTAATGACTACCGTTGAGGTGGCCGAACCCGCCCATGTGGAACTGGCCTTAAAATATGGTGTTGACATATTGTGGCTGGGCGCCCGCACGGTGGTCAACCCGTTTTCGGTACAAGCCATCACCGAGGCCTTAAAAGGAATTCATGTTCCGGTCATGGTAAAAAATCCCGTCAGCCCCGATGTAAAACTCTGGATGGGAGCCATCGAAAGGGTTTACAGCGCAGGCATCACCAAAATTATAGCCATCCACCGGGGATTCCACTATTTTAACAAATCACCGTTTCGCAATGCACCCATGTGGGAAATCCCCATCGAGCTAAAAAGAGCCATCCCTAATATTCCCATTATTACCGATCCCAGCCATATTTGTGGACGCCGAAGCCTGTTGGCAGAAATTTCACAAAAAGCCCTTGACCTCGAAATGGACGGCCTGATGATTGAAAGTCACATCGACCCCGCTAACGCCAAAACCGATGCCGCCCAACAGGTAAGCCCTCAAGGCCTTAAAAATTTGTTAGACAATCTGGTGATTCGTGAGCGACAAGGCAACCCGGAATTCCAAAACAAACTGGAAGAACTTCGTACCGAAATCGATAAGCTGGATGGCGAACTGCTGGAGATTTTGGCCAAGCGGATGGAAATCATCAACGAAATCGGTGATTACAAAATCGAAAACGACATCACCATCCTTCAAATGAAACGATGGGCAGGCATCATAGAAGACCGTCTATCTATTGGTACCCATCTGGGACTTAAAAGAGAGTTTTTGCTCAATCTGTTAAAATTAATCCACACCGAATCCATTAAAAAGCAGGAAGAGCGATTTAAACAGTCCGGAAGGTGAAAAGTAACACCAAAATCGTTTTATCGCCATCTTACAAATGCTTGTATATTGCGTTGTAGGAAAAGTTCAATAACTAAAAAAAAGCGTTTCATTCTGAGAACAACCCTTGTGCTCGGCCCCTGAGCTTTGGTTGCTGAGCCTGTCGAAGCAGTCGAAGGGTGCCGAAGCAGTCAAAGGGTGTCGAAGAATGCATCACACTTCGACTACACCCATTGTAACAATTAAACTAAAAAACCAAATTCAGACAACATACCAGTTCTTCCCCCACTTCCTCAACTTTGTTTACCTTTGCCGCAAATTATTATAAGGTGGCAAAACGAAAAAAAAAATATCCGCTGGAACAAAAACGGCAACCCAAAAAATACCGGCTGATTATCACCAACGACCAAACCTTTGAAGAAAAGTTTTCTTTCTCCATTTCAAGGGTTA
>JANTGU010000092.1 GCA_024762735.1 Bacteroidales bacterium
CAACCGCGAAAAACCTGATGTTATGAGGTGTGTAGCTAACCTTTCGGGAATTCAACGTATTTTTAAAAGCAATTCTTTTCGGATTTTTATCCCATCCCTGAAAATCAATAAATCCATGAATGGTATCACCACTATTGTTGATAACGTATCCTTTAAGGTAGTTTTCCTGGGCAAAAGATACTCGTGGGATAAAAAATAAAAAAGTGATAACGACCATTACCAAAGTATTTAGTTTTTTCATTGTTTAGTTTTTAATTTCTAACAGGTAAATCATGGTCAATTATAGAGCAACTTTTCCCTTGTCCCTGCTTTGATAAAACCATTTATTAATCCAGTTCAATAATATTATTTTTCAGCGCAAACTTTACCAAATCAACCGTGGTTTTCAGGTTGATTTTTTTCATGATATTGTTTTTATGCGTTTCAACCGTGCGAATGGAGATAAACAGCTTGTCAGCAATTTCACGATTCGACAACCCCTCGCCAAAATTTTTAAGCACCTCCAATTCCCGCGGTGAGAGCTCCTGCTGCCGCCGCTGTTTTTCGGCAGTATCGTTGCCCTTTTGGTCAAGATAGCTGTTCAACAAAATATTGGTAATGGTCTTGGCATAAAACTCGTAGCCGTTACGAAGAGTATAAATGGCCTCCAGTATTTCGGAACGGTTGGTGTCGCTGCTCAAATGGCCTTTGGCTCCGGCTTTTATCAGCTTGAGAATAAATTTCTCGTGGTTGTATAGTGAAAGCACCAACACTTTCACTTTAGGAAAAAGTCCGGTTAACCGCTTAATATGATCGATGTTTGTAAAATCGGGCTGGTGAAACAGTGCCAGCACCACGTGAACAGGTTCCAGACGCATGGTTTTATATAAGTCGTCGAAGGTTTGATGGCAGCCTGCAATTTCAATATCATCGGCACCACGTAACAAGGCGGAAACAGCATCACAAATAACAGGGTGTTTTTCTACAAGGGCAACTTTTATCATCGTAAATAAATGGTTTTATCCTGCGAAAATACAATAATTAAATTAATTTTGTGATAACACAAAAAAGAGTTCTATATGGGCATCAACAAGAATTTCACCTATTTGAATCTGCTTGAAATAATTAGCAAAATCAATGATATTATCAAGCAGAATAAAAACATTGACGTAACCTTTAACGAAATTGTTGAAACGGCCAACCATTACCGCACCGAAAACCAAGCCATTTTTTTACGTTTTATATACAACAACAAAGAGTACAAAACCCCCGGGTTTAAACAAACCTCGTTTTGTAAAGAACGATTTTTTGAAACCCTTGCCGGCAACAAAGGATACGTGCAGGTTTGCCGCAGCGTGCCGCCAGCCAACGGTAAAAACGTAGTGGGCGACCAGCAATATTTTATCACTTCGCTAACCAACCTCATCGTTCGTCACTTAAACTCGTACGAAATTCAAAAAGAAGATTCTGAGGGCATTGGAAGCTTTCAGGTAAGCGACAGCAGCCCGGGTATATTAAGCAGCGCCTTTTTACAAAAGTTCCTGAACAAGGACACCTTCAGCCGCGACATTTACCACGACCTTATGCCCTTTAAGGTAAAAGAAATTTTGCTCATTTCAAGTCTTTACGATGCCTACTCCATCGAACGCGAAGGCCGCTTTACCGAGCACATGCTGGGACAATACGGACAGCTTAACCTCACTTCCTTTCCCCGTATCACGGGGGCTTCTACCATCAGCCAGGCCTTTTCGCTGCTGAAACAAAAGCACTTCGACCTGATTATATACATGGTTGGGGTCGATAAACAAACCCCCATCGTGGTAAGCGAACAAATTAAAAATAAATACCCTTACATCCCCATTTACCTGTTGCTAAACAATAACAGCGACGTGGGTTATTTTAATCGTAAATCTCACCAATTTAGTGCAATTGACAGGGTTTTTGCGTGGAACGGTGATTCTAACATTTTCTTTTCCATGATTAAACTTCTGGAAGATAAAATTAATGTGGCCAACGATACCCGGCTGGCGCAGGTCAGGGTTTTGCTGCTGGTTGAAGACTCGTCGGTTTACTACTCGCGCTATCTTTCGTTTTTGTACAAGGTATTGATGGAGCAAACCAAACAAATTATTGAGGATGTCAGTGCCGATGAACTTTACAAAGTGCTTCGTATGCGAGCCAGACCCAAAATCTTGCTGGCATCTACTTACGAAGAAGCCACCGAAATTATCGACAAGTACAAAAATTATATGCTCTGTTTGATTACCGATGTCAAATATAAAAAGGGAAGCGTGACTGATGAAAATGCCGGCGTTAAACTTGTCAAATATACTCGTGGTGTGCTGGAAAATTTGCCGGTTATTATGCAGTCGTCCGACATCAGCTACGAAAAAACTGCCCAGGCCAACAATTCACTCTTTATTTATAAAAACTCCGACACCTTGTACGAGGAGTTTCAGCATTTTATTACCAACTACCTGGGCTTTGGCGACTTTGTTTTTAAAGATTCCGCCGGAAACGAAATTGCCCGCGCCACCAATATCCGCGAGTTTGAAAAACAGCTCAAGCGTATTCCTGATGATTCGTTGCTGTTTCACTCCAGCCGCGACCATTTTTCGATGTGGCTGATGGCAAGAGGCGAGATTAGAGCCGCCAGAATCATTAACCCGAAAAAGGTTTCCGATTTCAACAGCCTTTCAGAGCTCCGCGAGGCTTTGCTCAGCATGATTAAAGAGCATCGAAACGAAAAAGAAAAAGGAAATATTATCCCGTTTGACGAAGGCGTGGAAGTTTCTGAAAACAATATTTTCACGCTGGCTGATGGATCGTTGGGCGGCAAAGGCCGTGGTTTGGCTTTCATCAATGCCCTGATTCACAATTACGAATTCAACAAATATATCCCTGATATAAAAATCAGGACACCTATTACTTTTATCATTGGCACGCAAGAATTTGAAACCTTCATTAAAAAAAACAAACTGTTAAAGCGTGCCATCGAGGAGAAGAATTTTTCCAAAGTTCAGAAACTCTTCTTAGACAAAAAACTGAGCGATGAGACCATCAAAAAGCTAGCCCTGTTGCTGGATATCCTGCACAAACCCATCGCTGTTCGCTCATCCGGATTGTACGAAGACTCTTTAACCCAACCTTTTGCCGGCATTTTTGAAACCTATCTGTTACCCAACAATCACTCTGATAAAAAAGAGCGGTTAAAACAGGTTTGTAATGCCATCAAGATGGTATATGCTTCGGTATATTCTAACATGGCCAAAGGATATGTCAGAGCCGTGAATTACAAAATTGAAGATGAGAAGATGGCTGTAATCATTCAGGAAGTGGTTGGAAACGAATTTGACGGGCTTTATTACCCTCACATCAGCGGGGTGGCTCAGTCGTACAACTTCTATCCTTTTGCCCACATGAAACCTGAAGAGGGCTATGCCGTGGCCGCCGTGGGGTTAGGGAAATACGTCGTAGAAGGACAAAAAGCTTTCCGGTTTTCGCCCAAGTACCCGGCCATCGAAATTAACTCCCCCAAAGACCAGTTTCGAAATTCGCAGGTTAAGTTTTTTGCCGTTGACTTACGGAAAAAGAGCATCAACATCCTTGATGGTGAAATGGCGGGTCTGGCTTATGAAGATATCAGCGTGGCCGAAAAGCACGGCACCCTGAAGCACTGCGTATCGGTGTACAATCCCGACAACAACATGATTTATCCGGGCACCAGCAAAATTGGACCGCGCATTGTTAACTTTGCCAACATCTTAAAATACAACTACATCCCCCTGGCCAAAACTTTGGAAGTGACCATGGAACTTGGCAAGGAAGCCATGGGTACCGCCGTTGAAATTGAATATGCCGTTGACCTGACCAAAGACAAAAAAGGCAGAGCTTCCTTTTTTATCCTGCAAATCAAACCATTGATTAATAGCGATCAGGATTGCAACGTGGATTTAAACGAAATAGAAGATGAAAAACTGGTGCTTTTATCAAAACAGGGCATGGGCAACGGGCTGTTGAAAGAAATCAGCGACATTATATATGTTGATCCCAACGACTTTGACAAAAGTGCCACCGAGGAGATGACCAAAGAGATTGAGCTCCTGAACGAAAAGATGGTGGATGAAAATCGCCATTACGTGCTTATTGGACCGGGACGATGGGGCACGCGCGATAAATGGATCGGGATACCTGTAAAATGGTATCAAATTTCAAATGCCAAGGTTATTGTTGAAACCAGCTACCACAACTACCCACTGGATGCTTCGTTGGGTTCTCATTTTTTTCACAACGTCACCAGCATGAACATTGGATACTTCACTGTGCAGCCTGATATGGGAATAGATATGATTAACTACGACAAACTACGTCGAAAACAGGTGGTAAACAAAGGCCGATATTTTACCCATGTACGATTCGAAAAACCACTACACATACGAATGGACGGCAGAAAAAAGATTTACGTGATTCATGAACCGAATGATTAACGAGATGTGTTAGTCGTCCTCCGACTTTGAGTCGGAGGACGACTATTACAAAAGACGGGGAATGACTACAGGATACAAGCCTATCCCTACGTAAAAAAAGCCATTTTAACCCAAAAATCACCCGAAAGGGTGATGTTTTTTAGTACTAAATGGGCTTCTTTTGCACCATGAAAATTCTCAAAAACTATTGTTTCATTCTTCTGTTTGTGTTGGCTGTTCATGTTGGTGCCCATGCCCAGCCGGGAAATCAGTTCCAAATTAAATCGGCTCGTATAAGCTATGTCTATCGCGGCGACTTTACCGGCACCGAAAACCTCACCTTCGACAATTACGGCTCTACCGAACTACTCATCAAAAAACTCCATACCGCCAAAGGAAGTGCCATTGTTGAATCAAAAACCCTCTGTTTAAACGATACACTGACAGAACTGGATTTAACTACCCATCAAAAGCACATTGCACCCCTCTTACCTGGCGAAAAAACAAACCATACCCTTGACATGCTCAAAGCCGGGCATTTTAAAAAATCAGGGAAGGTAACCATTGCGGGATGCACATGCCAAAAATACACCGGCGAGATGGGCAGCATTTGCATCTGGAAGGGCGTTATTCTACAATCGGAAATATCGGTGGCAGACAAAACAATGATTAAAACAGCAGTGTTGGTGGATACGGTTACACCCATCAAACCATCGCTGTTTTCAATAAACGACCATTAATTATTAACCAATAACATTAAATTTTTACAAGATGAAAAAAGCATTTTATTCACTATTTATTTTAGCCATGGCAGCCGTGCTGTTTAGTGGTTGCGACAAAAACGGAAACCCTATCGACCCCAATCCTGGTGGTGGCGGATCAGGTGACCATGCCGAACTTTGGCACTACGATGCCCCTGTGAAAGGCCTGGCCGATATTATTCCTGCCATCGATGGCAGCGGTAACATCTATTTTGCAGGCCAGGAACAAGGTGCCGCCGGTGGCACTTCGCATGTTATCTCGCTTGACAAAAACGGTAACGAAAGATGGAGCATAGCCTTTGAAGAGTCAGGTCCAACCCATGTTATGTACGCTGACGACAAACTGTTTTTCGGTTTCAGCGACCCGGTAAAGATTTATGCCCTGAACGCTTCTGACGGCTCCGTAGTCTGGAGCAAGGATTTGAGTGCCGATTACGATTTTGAATGGTGGCCCGTTATGGCCTACGCCAACCACAAACTGTATGTTGGGTCAGGTCAATTTACCGAAGGTTTTGTATTTGCTTACAATCCCTCCGATGGTAACGAATTGTGGATTACACGTCTCTACGATAAAATTACAATGGGTTTAGCCGTACAAGGCGATCATATTTATGCAGACCAATTGGGATCGATTGTCTGTTTTAAAGACAATGGCTCATCGGCTGATTCGCTTTGGAGCTGGGAAGAATCTAACAAAGCAAGCCGCTCGGCTTTAGAAGGAAACATCAATATTTCTGATGACGGTAACATTTACTACCGGTCGGGTGAAAATCAAGTGAACATTATTTCGGGATCAACCGGCGAAACCATTAAGAGTATTACACTGGATGAAACGTTTAACAACTCTTCCAGCTCGGTAACGATAGATGGCGAGGGAAACTTTTACATTGGCAATGGCAACATGAACAAATTTTCGGCAGATGGTACCTTAGTCTGGACGTCAGACATCAACTCCGGCCTGATTAACCCTTCTTTTTCAGAAGCGCCCCTGATTGGTGAAAACGGCAATTTATACAATGCCGACCTTTTCACGCTGTCGTCAGTAAAACCGGACGGAACCCTTGATTGGATGCTGGGAGCCACCGAAGGTGTTGGTAACCTGCACGTCCCTGTTATGGACCACGATGGCAACATCTTAACCTACGCCACCGAAAAAGGAACCCTCTATTGTTATAAAGGTGATGGCAGCAAACTCTCCACACACGGCTGGCCAAAACGCTACAGCGATATGGGAAACACCAGCAGCAATTAAATCATTATTAAGTCCGACAAAGACTGCCTGAAAAGCCACTGATTAAGTTTAATTACAAATGGCTTTTCAGGCAGTCTTAAAAAACCAACAACATGAAAAACCTTCTTTTTCCCCTACTCTCTATTTTTGCTTTTGTCCTGTTTTCACTTTCATCGTGTGAAAAGGGTAAAAACCCGTTAAAACCTTATGAAGCTACCGATCACCCTGAAGTATGGAACTACAACTTTAATCTGCAAAATTCGGGATCAAAAACTATTCCCGCTATGGATGCCGATGGCAACATCTACTTTGCCATTCAAAACAACGAAATCGACCCTATTTCGCTTTTTGCCATCGACAAAACCGGCAATGAGCTTTGGAAAAACGAGTTTAATGGAAAGTTGACTTCGCAGATAATTTATGAGGATGACCACCTTTATTTCTCGGCACAAACCTCCGACAGTCGTTCCATAACCTGGTGTCTCAACAGCGCTGACGGCGAAATAGTCTGGGCTAACAGTTCGCAACAAAAAGGGGGTTGTGTGATGGCTGTTTCTAACGATTATGTTGTTACCGGGGCATTGTCAGGAGGCTATGTTGTGGGCGAAGAAGACAGCTACGAACTGCAGATTATGAATAAAACAGGCGAAATACTGACTCCCATCAGCATTGGTAACGGCGTGGCAGCCATTAGTATGGTGGGCAACACGCTCTATTACATCACCAATCATGTTTCGGGTGGAGGATACGACAAAATAATACTCACCAAATACAACCTGGCTTCCGGAGCAGTTGAGTGGGTGCATGAAACCGGGGAGAATGAACAAAACTGGCGTGTTGCCAGTCCTGACCTGGTGATTGATAACAACGACAAAGTTTATTTTGTTAGCCAATTCGGCCTGAACGTAACCCTGCATATTATTAACCCTGATGGTTCTGTTTTTAAAGAAATTACCCTGAGCGAGGTTAACGATGCTACCCTGACCCCGTCGCTTGATACCGAAGGCAACATTTATATAGGGGCACCGGGATATCTGCAAAAATATTCACCTGAAGGCAACCTGATTTGGTCGTATGAAGATTTTGACTACACTTCTGCTTCCATCAATGTTACCTATGCCCCTGTTTTGGCTTCGGGTGAAAAGGTTTACTACGGTGGCGAAGGGCTTTTTGCCGTGAATACCACACCCGAGATGGCTTACATCGTCTATCCAGAAACAGGATTTACCGCCCCGGGATACCCCCTTATCAACAACGATGGTGATATTATCACGGTGGGTAACGGTTATGTAAACTGCATAAAGGGTGACGGCCAACATTTACAAACCAGTGCATGGCCTAAAGTTTACCAAAACAATGGAAATACCGCCAGTCGGTAAATGGAAGATTACTGGTATTACCCGAGCTATAACCCGGATGTAAAAAAATCGAATCCATTTTGGTGCAAGTTTCATAGCCTGCCCTGAACTCAATCCCCAGCTCGACCCCTGAACTCGGCCCCTGAGCTTTGGTTGCTGAGCTTGC
>JANTGU010000093.1 GCA_024762735.1 Bacteroidales bacterium
GAAGGGTTTTTCCACCTGCTGGTAAACATGGTTATGCTCTATTTTGGAAGCATGCTCTTTTTAGAATACCTGAGCCAGAAAAAATTATTGTTGACTTACCTGCTGGGAGGTCTGGCAGGGGCGTTCTTTTTTGTTGCCGCCTTTAACATTTTTCCGGCCTTCGAGGGGATCAAACAGGGCGCTTACGCATTGGGCGCTTCGGCTTCGGTGCTGGCCATTTTCATCGCTATATCTACTTATGTGCCCGATTACGTGGTGCACCTTTTTCTTTTTGGAAGGGTGAAAATGAAATACCTGGCCATTGCCTTTGTGGCTATTGACTTGTTAAGCATTCAAAGCGGTAACCCCGGCGGACACATTGCTCATTTAGGGGGTGCTTTGTGGGGGTTTGTTTACGCGCTGTCGCTTAGAAGGGGCAATAACCTGTTGGGTTTTTTTGATCGTATCAGGATGCCTTCATTTGGCAAAAGAGCAAAATACTCGAAGTTTGATACTTCACGCCCATCGTCGGGGCGCCCCATGAACGATGAGGAGTACAGTAAAAAAAGAGCCGCCTCACAGCACGAGGTAGATAAAATTTTAGATAAAATAGCCAGGTCGGGCTACGCGAGTCTGACAAAGGCCGAGAAAGACCTGCTGTTCAGGTCCAGTAAAAACTAGTACATCGGATGCATGCGTAAACTATTGATCAAACTACTTTGGACTTTAAATCTATTGGCTGCGCTGGCATTGGTGGGTGCTTATCTGTCACCCTACATCAACCCCAACCACGTTAGCCTGTTCGCGTTTCTTGGACTTAGCTATCCCATCTTGTTGTATCTGAATCTGTCTTTCGTGCTGGTTTGGCTTCTGGTTAAACGTAAAATGGCGCTGTTGTCGTTGCTGTTGCTTTTGGCAGGTTATCCTATGTTGCACAAGTATGTACGATTGTTTCCTGCTAAAACCACCAATACGCACAACGGTTTGAAGGTTATGAGTTATAACATCCGCAATTTTCAACAGCTGGGGAAGAAAAATAAAAGATCGACCAAGGAAGCCATGGTAAAGCTGATAGCGCAACGAAACCCTGATATTGTCTGCTTTCAGGAGTTCCCAAAAACACACAAAAACCCACAGGATGAGTTGAATCTTACTATGCCATCGTACGGCCAGGGTGCCAACCTTATTTACACGGGTTTGAAAGTGATTAAGCAGGGGATTGTCATCAACAACGAAGACAACAAATTCGGGGTATATGCCGATGTGCTTTTTCAAGAAGATACCATCCGCGTGTTCAGTGTGCAACTGTTGTCCTACAGTGTTTCCAACGAGCTGGAACAGTACGATAAAGATCAGAAGCTGAATCGTAAACGGTTTATCTTTTCCATTGCTGCCAAGTTGAATAGCGGCTTTACACGTCGGGTGCGCGAAACAGAAACCTTGTCAAAGGCCATTGCCCGGTCGCCCTATCCCGTGATCGTTTGTGGCGATTTTAATGATCCTCCTGCTTCGTTTACCTACAACCAAATTATCTCCAACCATTTAAGCGACGCTTTTGTGGAAAGTGGCAGCGGTTTTGGCAATACCTATTTTTGGACCTTTCCTAAAGTGCGCATCGACTACATTTTGGCTTCCGAAGCGTTTAATCTTTACAACTATCACGTGCTCAAAACCAATCTTTCCGATCACCTGCCGGTAGAGGCTTTTCTTACGATGGAAAAGTAGAACACGTTAAGGTGTCTTGCAGAGAATATTGGATGTTGTTTGAGTGTTCCTCGTTGAAAGTAAACTTTGTGTTTACTAATGACAACAATGCTCGGGGTGAATCCGTGATACTGATTCAACATAAGGTTTTGACACCCTGAGCCTGTCATCAGCTTCCGTATTTCTTAATTCGGCTTCGTGGCAACGAGAAGGCGTGCTGGCAAAATTTCTTCGAGTGTTCTGTAAAAACCTTCACATTAAAATCTGATGTCAAATTTTTTTTGTAGCTTTGAGGCAGGATTAAACGGCGGATATTTATTTTACACAGGATGAATATTATTGACGGGCATACAACTTATGTTTCGGTGGGGGAGGTAGTGGTTAGCAGCAAAAATGAGTGGCTCATTGCCACCCCCTTGGGCTCGTGCGTGGCGGTAATTGCGTACGACACTGTAACAAAAACTGGGGGTATGGCACATGTGATGCTTCCGGGAGAGTCGTTTTTTGTAAAGAAATCGGACAACAGGCTGCGCTATGCTGCCGATGCTATCGAACATTTGTTTGCCGGCATGGAGCAAAAGGGTGTTACCTGTGAAAATATTGACGTCTGCCTGGTGGGTGGTGCCAACGTGTTAAAAAAGAAACATGATGCCATCGCCCTCGAGGTGGCCAACAGTGTATTAAATATTATCGTTAAAAAGCAAAAGGTACTGCATGCGGCGGTGCTGGGAGGATACGAACGACATACAGCCTCCTTGAATGTTGCTACCGGTACGGTTTATTACACCATGGGCGACAGCCCTGAAACAGTGCTTTGTAAATTTGGGCTGGATGGAAAGGTTAAGCGTGAAAAAATTGTAAACATTGATAGAAAGGTTTTTGAGCATGAGAAAAAAACATGATATCCATGAGGGTAATACAGTAAATTTTAATCAGTTTAAAACCATTTTTAATGCTGCCGCCAATGGTATGCGCCTGATTGATTATAATTTTAATGTTCAAGTGGTCAACGAGGCATTTCTCAATTTGATTCACCTAAACGAAGACCAGGTGGTGGGCCAAAAATGCTACGATGTATTTCATTCACCATTATGTAATACTGATAAGTGCCCCGTGGTAAAGCTAAAAAAATATCCTGCCAAAAAGTACAGTGTTGAAACGGTGAAGCAAAATACAAATGGGCAAAAAATACCCGTTTTGCTGTCTGCCGTTTCATTTAACGATGCGAATAACCAACCCATAGGTATTGTGGAGGATTTTACTGATCTAACCCGATGGAAAGAGCTGGAGGGTAAGTTAAAAGCCTATAACCAGCAACTTCATGCTTCCAATCAACAATTACAGGCTTCCGATCAGCAACTCCGGGCTGCCATTCAACAGCTGCAGGCAACCGAGCAGCAACTGCGCGCGGCTAACCAACAACTTGTCGCGGCTGAAATGCAGGCCCGCTTAAATGCTGTTAAATACAAGGCATTATTCGACGGGCTTAACGATGCCGCGTTCGTCCATCCATATAAATCCGGGGGATTTGGTAAGTTCGTGGAGGTTAACGAGGTGGCCATTAAAAAACTGGGTTACTCCCGCGAGGAGTTTATGCAGCTGTCGCCGGCCGATATCAGTTCCCACGATGATGCGCTGTTGCAAGGCAGCCCTAAGCACAGAGGAACCCTTGCAGAAAACGGGTTCTCGGTATTTGAAGCGGTTCATATAGCCAAAGATGGCACTAAAATACCCGTGGAAATCAGCTCGAGGCTGTTCGAATACAACAACGAAAAACACATCCTTTCGGTGGCTCGCGATATATCTGACAGAAAAAAAGCGGAGGCAGAACTCTCCAAACTCTCGACCGCCGTTAGCCAAAGCCCTGCCCTGGTGGGAATTACCGATTTGGATGGTAATATCGAATATGTTAACCCTAAAATCGAAGCGGTAACAGGCTACACTTTGTCGGAATTGAAAGGCGAAAATTTCAGAATTCTGAAGTCGGGTGAGCAGCCCTTTGAAATGTATCAGGAGCTATGGAAAACCATTTCCTCCGGCAAAAACTGGAGGGGAGAGTTTAGTAATAAAAAGAAAAATGGGGAGCTGTACTGGGAATCTGCCCTTATTTCACCGGTTACTGACAGCCAGGGAAAGATTACCCATTACATTAAAATAGCCGAAGATATTACTGATAAAAAACACAAGGAGCTAATCCAAAAAATTATCTACAACCTATCCAACGCGGTCATTACCACTACCAACATGGAGGAGTTTGCCCATGTGGTTAAAAATGAGCTCTCGAGGGTTATTGAAACCGCCAACTTTTACATCGCCCTGTACGATGATGAAACCGATACCTTTACCATGGCGTCGCATTTTGATGAAAAGGATTCTTTTAAGAGATTTCCTGCTGCCAAAACCTTAACGGGATATGTCCAGCGAACCAAACAAACGGTGGTGGCTGACAAGGCAAAACAGAAGGAGCTGGAAGCGCTGGGCGAGATTGATTTGGTAGGCACACCCTCAAAAATATGGATTGGGGTGCCACTGATGATCGACAACCAGTGCATTGGTGTGGTGGCGGTGCAGAGCTATAAAGCTGCCGGGGCTTTCGATCAATCGGATATCGAGATGCTGGAGATTGTCGCCCGTCAGATTAGTATTTCCATTAACAGGAAAAAACAGGAGGAAGAGCTGCGTGAAGCCCTTGACAAAGCACAGGAGAGCGACCGGTTAAAAACAGCATTCCTTACCAACATGAGTCACGAGATACGAACCCCCATGAACGGAATCCTGGGATTTACAAACTTGCTGAAAGAGGCCGATTTCTCCGAGATGGAAAAAGAAGAGTTTATCAACAATATTTTGGCCAGCGGTGAGCGGCTGCTGAACACGGTAAACGATATAGTTGATATTTCTAAAATAGAAGCAGGGCAGATGCCCGTGTCAATGTCGGAGGTGTCCATCGACAAACTGTTAAAGGAAATTCACTCCTTTTTTGAATATCAGGCCGAAAAGAAAGGGTTACTGCTCAAAACCATGCTGCACGATAGTGGCAGTGAAGAGGTTGTGCTGACCGACGAGGCAAAACTCCATGGTATCCTGACCAACCTGATACGCAATGCCATCAAGTTTACCGAAAAGGGAGGCATCCTGGTTGGCTATTCCACCGTGGTTCATGACGACAGAAGCGAAATTGAGTTTTTCGTCGAGGATACAGGCATAGGCATACCGGCCGACAGACAGCAAGCCGTTTTCGATAGGTTTGTCCAGGCTGATATTGCCGACACCAGGGTTTTTGAGGGTTCAGGCCTGGGGTTGGCCATCTCAAAGGCTTATGTTGAAATGCTGGGGGGCACCATCAACGTGGAATCGGAAGAAGGAAAGGGCTCCCGTTTTACCTTTACCATCCCGTACCGTACCGGCGATGAGGAAGATTCAGAGGCTCTGCCCGTTGATTCAGAAAAGAATGAAGAAAAAAAATTAGTCTCCGATTTGGATATGCTGGTGGTGGAGGATGAGGAAGTTAGCACCGAATACCTGAAAGCGGTGTTGAAGAAAAGTTTCCGGAACCTCTATTTTGCCCAAAATGGATTGGAAGCCGTTGAAATGGTAAAACAACATCCCGAAATCAGTATCGTGCTGATGGATATAAAAATGCCGGTAATGGGAGGATATGAGGCTACCCGCGAGATTAGAAAATTTAATAATAAGGTGTACATCATCGCTCAAACAGCTTACGCTTTAACGGGTGACCGTGAAAAAGCCCTCGAGGCAGGTTGCAACGACTACATCACCAAACCGATTAATAAAAACGAGCTGCTGCAAAAAATTAACAAGTTTCTGGAAAGCAGTAAAAAATAGGAATTAGCCAGTATATGCCATCCGGTTTGCGCGACAAAACCATGGGTTGCTTTTCTTATTGAATTGTTTTACCTTTGAGCCATCACCTGAGGTGATAATATACTGTATCGCGTCAGATAGTAATAACATAATAATACAGAATCTGCTCCTTAAAAACAGCAAGGCATATTATGTTGATGGGCAAGCTAACCGCTTGATGCAACTTTGAGAAGACTGAATATGCACCATTGCCCTGATAGAATTCCTGCTGATTTAAGGAGCGGCTAAACCTATTAAATCATCATGCTTACTGAAAGCTTAAGCCATTGGCTGATACTATTAGGAGGCTCTTTTTTCACAGGGCTTATCTTGTTGGGTTTGTTCCGCTTGCGCTTTATCATGGGCAAAGCCCCTTTTTATGCCAGCCTTGGAATATTCAGGTATCTGCACTACTTACTCTCCAATGCCTTTTTTATGGAGCTAACGCCGGGTGTTCCTGTCTCGTTGGGCTCTTCTGTCCTCATGATGGGTATTTTGTTTGCTGTTTTGCTCACTTACCTAATCGAAGATGCACTGGCAGCCCGAAAGGTTGTAGGAGCCATGATTGTTGCCAACCTTGTGTTTGCCCTGTTGCAGTATTGTGTCGGATGGCTGATCGATGCGCAACTTATTACTGAAAAATTTCAGTTTCCATCTGCCTTCTTTAGGGTTACCCCCCTGTTTTTTACCCTGGGTCTGGCTATTTTGCTCCTCGATGGGGTACTCATTATTTATGTTTACGAAAAGCTAAGGGGATTGAAAAACAAGCTATTTGTCCGTATTTTGTTGACGTTAACCATCGTAACCCTGTTTAATTTCTTGATTTTTTCGATGTCAGCCCTGGGACATCGTGGTTCATGGAATCAGCTGTTGCTCACACAGGCTCTTCCAAAACTCGTTCCCCTGCTGGTATATTCATTGCTTACCTGGCTTTACATGGTGACCGTTGAAAAAGAGCATATTCATCTCGAAAACAGAAGGCCCTTTAAGGATGTGCTCTTTTTTATGACCTATCGAAAAAAATACCAACATTTTTTTGAGGATAAAAAACAGGCCATTAAGGCCAAAGAGGAGAGTGAAGTAAAATTTAAAACTGCATTTAAAACCAGTCCCGATTCCATTAATATCAACCGTTTGTCAGATGGTTTGTATGTGGAAATCAATGATGGTTTTACCCAAATTACCGGTTATACCGAAAAGGATGTTAGGAGGAAGACCTCTAAAGAGATTAATATATGGGCAGATTTTTCCGACCGGGATAAACTGGTGACCGCTTTGCGTGAAAAGGGAAAGGTGAGTAACATGGAGTTTCGCCTTGTGACCAAAAAAGGAGAAATCCTCGTAGGCCTGATGTCTGCCAATATTATCCAAATTAATGGTGAGCCTCATATTTTATCCATTACCCGCAATATTACCGACCGTAAAAAAACCGAAGAAAAAGTTAAAGAAATCGGTATTAAGTTGTCAGAAGCTGCTTCTTTAACCAAAATGGGCTATTGGGAGTTGGATATTCTTAATAATAAACTGGTGTGGTCGGATGAGGTATATCGAATTTTTGGCGTAGAACCTCAGTCGTTTGAATCCACCTATGAGGCTTTTCTCTCCTATGTGCATCCTGACGACCGGGAGGCCGTGGATAAAGCTTATTCCAATTCGCTCATCACTCGTGAACCTTACGATATCGTGCATCGTGTGTTGCCTGCCTCGGGCGATATAAAATATGTAAGAGAAAAATGCCACACCGATTTTAACGAAAAGGGTGAGCCGTTGCGCTCCATTGGTGCTGTGCTCGATATTACCGATCAGGTCTTGGCTGAACAGGAAATTGCTGCCTCAAAAGCCTATTTTCAAACCATCTTTAATGCCACTACCGATGCCATCTTTATTCATGATGCCGAAACAGGT
This sequence comes from Bacteroidales bacterium, assembly GCA_024762735.1. Lineage (GTDB taxonomy): Bacteria > Bacteroidota > Bacteroidia > Bacteroidales > F082 > B16-G9. The sequence goes on from JANTGU010000093.1 coordinate 7,453, forward strand.
AAAATCATTGACGTGAACCAAACCATGGTGGAGATGTATGGCTACGATAATAAAGAAGAGGTGCTGGCACCGATTTTTATGGAAAGCGGTAGTGGAGAAAGTCCGTATTCGCCTAAAGAGGCCATGGCTTTGTTCCAAAAAGCCAAGGCCGAGGGTCCCCAAACTGTTGAATGGCTTGCAAACCGTAAAAATGGTGTCAGGTTCTGGACAGAAGTCAGTATCCGCTATGCTCAAATTGCCAATCAAAACCGGTTTGTGGTTTCCGTACGAAATATTCAGGACAGGAAAAAGGCGGAAGAGGAATTAATACAAAGCAATGAGCGTTACCGGTCACTCTTTAACGGTTCTCCTATTCCGCTTTGGGAGGAAGATTATAGTGCGGTTGCCCTCTATTTTGATGAATTAAAATCCAGGGGGATAAGCGATTTGAATAGCTGGCTGGAGGAGCATCCGGGTGAGCTGGCCAAATTGAGCTCCATGGTAAAG